>JBAXCM010000187.1:0-8486 GCA_037141475.1 Verrucomicrobiota bacterium
ATACGGATCCCTGCAAAATCAAGGGCTGCAGCCTCATGATAAGAAACTCGGGCTAGCCGCCGGGCGAATCCGCAATTTTGCCGAGAAAATGCAACAACTCGGTTCCTATGGTGGCGGCAATCACTTCGGTGAGTGCGAGATTACCCGCGTGATCGACCGCCCAAGCGCCCGTGAAACCGCAGCCGTTTTTGGCTTGCTAGATAAGCACGCCGTCAGTCACTGCTACTTCCCTGTTTACTGGATTCATTCTTCCGTCCTCTTCCAGAAGGAGGTACCCACAACCCGCTGGCCCCGCCGTTTGAATTCCTTGAGCATGTGTTCCTGCTGACTATGCGCCGCATGGGTGCTGATGCCACAATCAACCTTGTGGAGATGCGTAACGGCGACAAGTGCCGTACCTCAGCTTTGACGTTGGGCATTAAGAGAAGCAAATGAAACACAGAATTGACTCAGCGCATGAGGAGTGCGCGGCGGACTGAGATTTCCGGGTAATCGGTGGCGAGGCGGTGCAGCTCCGTTAGGCCAGCGGTATCGGCGAGTTTGCCGGCGGCGATGGCGGCGGCGTAGCGGGTATCGGTCGCATTTTCAAGGTTGGTGATGGTTTTGAGGAGGACCGGCCATGCCCGAGCATCACCGAGACGACCCAAGGCCCAAGCCACCTCGGCCCGCCAGCATGGGGTCAGGTCGTTGTGCAAGAACAACACGCCGGGGCCGAGGGGATCGGGGCGGCCACTGGCGGCTTCGGTTGGGGATTTTTCCAACAGTTCGGCCAAGGTTTCCAGCGAGTGGGGGTCGCCGAGATTGCCGAGCGTGCGAGCGAGGAAGAAAGCGACCCAATGGCGGGTTGGCAATTGGTTGACGACGGGAATGCCGGTATCAAACACCCTCCGGATGTTCACCGGCTGGTTCCAATAGCGTTGCAATGCGGCCCGCAAGCGCGGCTCGTATGCCCGGTCCCGACAGACAAGTGAAAGGATTTGCGCGGCGCGGTTGAGCGGGTCGGGGGTGCCGGCCCAGGCGCCATGAACCGTTGCGATGGCCTTGGCGACGTCCGGTTGTTGGGTTGCTTGGGTATCGCCGAGGATGGCGAGACAGGTATCGATCACGGCGTTGGCCTGGCCGCTGCGGCGGATGACCCGGCCCACCAAGGTTTCGTAGTCATCGTTGCCGGGCAGGAGAGCGCGGTCTGGATCGGTCGGCACCGAGCGGATGAGCGCCGGCACAATTGCGGCCGTGTTTGCGGTGCCCAGTGCGTCGAGAGCTTCAATGATATAGGCATGGACCGGCGACGAGTGACAGGCGATCAGGGCATCGTGATCCCCGTACCAACGGGTGTAATCCGGGTAAGGCGGCAATTTGGCAAAGACATCGATCAAGGTGGCCACTGCCTCCGGCGTGCCAATGTGGCCGAGCGCCTCCACAGCCGCCTCCGCTAAGAATAAATTAGCGCTTTGAGGGTCCAAGTTCCGGCGAAGCGTCTCGGCAAGCAGCGGCACCGCCTCCACGTCAGCCAGCCAGCCAAGGGCACGCACCGCCGCTTGCAGCGTGCGCGGATTGACGTCAGCGGGCGAATTGAAGCGCGCGCTGTCGCCGCCATGGCTGCTGTGCCATTTTGGCAACGGATTATTCTCACGTTCGTGGGTCACATACTCACGCAGGCCGCGGCACGCGGCGGCAGCGCCGACGTGCCCGAGCGCCACTGCCGCCTTGCGGACGTCATCGCGATCCTTGCCCGCCAGGCGTTTGAGCAATCCGGCTTCTAGCAAATCCCACGGATTCGCCTGCAGCCAAGCTTGCCACGCATCGGCCTGGCAAGTGCCCGCTTGCAACGAATCAGGCGGCGGCGTCCCGGTTAGATTTTCAAGAGCGAGGGCGGCCGCGCTGGCAACAGGCGGGTCAGGGTCCCGCAAGGTCTCAATCAGGGGTGGGCAGGACTCGCGGGTGCCGCAAGCGGCGAGGGCGATGGCGGCGGCGACGCGCAGTTCGCGGGGTTGGCCGTGGAGGCATTTCGCTAGGGCCGGGGCGGCGCTGCGGTTGCGGAACAGGCCGAGGCGCTGGATGGCCCCGAGTCTGAGGGCGGCATCGGGCTGCTGCAAGCGGGCGATGAGGGAGGCGACTTCCTGGTTGCCGGTGGCCGAAGGATCGGAGGTGTCGCTGTGGCGGTTGATACCGGCGACCTGTCGGTAGCGATCGAACTGCAACTCCATCATGCCGGTAACCGCTGCGTTGTTGCCGCGGAAACTCAGCGGGTCGCCCGTGCCTAGCAACGCCAGAGGCTTGACCCGCAACGCCTGCACGCTTTGCAAAGGCACCGACGGGGCCAATTGCCGGGGTTGATGGCAGCCGACACAGCTGCGGGTTTCCCCCGGGCGGACAAAGATCCAGGACATTTCGTTGAGTTCGGAACGGCCTTCGCCATCCACCGCCTGAAAAGCAATCGGGGTGTCGGCGGGCACCTCCACCGCAAACGAACCGTCCGCCGCCAGCGGCACGGTGCCCAACTCGGTGACTTCACTGCCGGCGTGCACAATATAGGAATGGGACGAACGAAGGGTCAGACCCTTGCCTGCTAGCACCCGGACGGCACGCACATGCGGCCAGCCGGCGGTGGTATTTTTGGTGAAGCGTGCGTTTTGGCAAACCAAGACGCCGGTGGGATGAGGGGCGGCGGCGACGAGCGGGTCCACATTGTCAGGCAGGATTGGCGGGCGTTGGCGGGCACCAAGGAACACTGGCGAGTGCAAGGGTGTATCCGGCGAATCAAAGATGACCACCGGCTTGGCATCAGCCTTGGAGGGATCAACCACCGCCAGGCGGTGGTAACTCGTCGCCGCAACACTCACACCCGCAACACGGGTCCGCTTGCCAAATTTTGCCCGGCCCGGCAGACTGCACAACAAGCGTCCATCCGGCATTGCCGCCACATCACCGGCGGCCACTTGCAGGTGAAGCAACTCCCCGGTTCCCGATCCAGGGCGGCCCACCGCAATTCCTGACTCCGTTAGAAATGCAACCCGTCCATCGGCCATGGGAGCCGGGCTGCCGCAGTTGAAGGCACGCAGGCGTTCGCCGTACTCCGGACCCAGATCCAAGCCAAACTCAGTGACCCCCGCTGTGCCGTCTGGATGAATCGCGTGCAACAACGTCTCAACCTTGCCGCGTCCGAAAAAATTGTCGGAACGGATAAACAGGATGCGGCCGTCGGCGAGCACCTCGGGCTCATTGTCGAAAACGATGGTGTGGGTGAGGGCCGAGATGTTGCGGCCGTCGGCTTTCATGGTAAACAGCGACCGCGATGGCGGATTGTGATACTCCTCGAAGGTGCCGATGCGCGTGGAGGTGAACACGATCCGGCCATCGGGCAATTCGCAGGGATCGATGTCGTGAAATGGTCCGTCAGTTAGTTTTTGTGGCACCCCGCCTGCGGCACTCAGTTTATAGATATGGAAAAACCCCTCGCCGGCGGGGGCCATGGATAGATAGATCCAATGACCGTCGAACGAGACGGATGGGGAGCCCAGCGCCCCGCGGCCGGCGTCGAGCAATGGCTGGGCCACCGTTCCCGGCTTGGCGGGTTGCAAGAGAAAGAGCTTGTGCCCGACCTTCATCGGAGAGGGCAGGTCGTGCTCGGGAAACGCCCGGGAATCTCGCGGATTAAAAACAGTCACCGACAAGCTGTCGTAGCTGTTGCCAGTGCCTCCAGCCGGCCGGTACAGACTGCAATCATCCCCCACAAAGGCCACTGCCTCAGGCCAAAGAAAATCGGCCGGCGGCGCGGGTTCGCCACCTCGCTCCCGGTTGCCGGCAGGCTCCAGTGGCGCATGGAACGCAAACTTGCCCCACGGGCCCGCTCCGACAGCCCCCAAGCTGATAGACGCCGCCCACGCTTGGTCATTGAGCGCGGGTTGCTGCCAGTTAGGCGGCTCCTCGGTGGCACATTTCCAAGTTGGATTTGTTAGCAACTCGGCAGTTCCGCCGTCCATCAACTCGACGACGAGCCGCACCAGCAGACCGGCTGGCCCCGGGGCGGTGTTGACCGCCTCGATGGCGATGACGTTGTGGCCAGCGGCCAGCAGAGGGGCGACGTCGAGCCGCTTGGGGCGGTTCCAGGCATTGGGATCCGCCTCGCTCTCGACGACATACTGGCCATTGAGAAAAACGGTGTAGAGGTTGTCCGCTGTGATGAGCAACTGCGCCGAACGAATCTGCGCCTTCTCAGACACTGCCACGCTGCTGCGAAACCACACCGTGCCCGCTGGTTGGTTCAAGGCCGTGGACCCTGCCGGAGGTGGCGACCAAATCCACTCCGCTGCACCAAAATCGACCACCTCACCCCGCGCTCCAGCCCCCAGGGCAAGCGAAATCAGCACAGATGTTAGAAAAACGGGTCGTAAGTAGCCGTGCATAAGAAATAGGTGTGTGTTAGAATTCGGAGCGCCCGGTCCGGGTCACGTCCATCCGTTAAACGGCGCGGTTTGGGCCGATCCATCAACAAATTTCACCAGAGCTTGCGGGTGGAACGGCACTTGCCACCTTTTTAGCTCAGGAGTTCTGAGCATCGGGCAACGGCCCCCCGCCGCCCAACCTTACTGCATCGCGGAGAGGGATTTTTTAAGTTCGAGGACGTTGAGTGGCGGCACGTTGAACAAACAACGCTCGCTACGCTTGAGGTCAAAGAGCTCGTGCTCGCAAAGCTGCAGAGAAAATTGATAGGTGATGAAGACGCTCTCCGGTCCCATGGCACGGGCGATGCTGGCGAGCAATTGTTCTCGCAACTGGCGCTCCATGATGGTGAAGGGAATGCCCGAAACAATGTAATCGGGATCGCTGCAGCCGTGCCGTTCCAGCGTCTCGGGCAGGTGCAATGCATCCCCATGCACCACCGTCACCCGGGGGTCCCCGGAAAATTGCTTAACCAAATGCTCAACAAAATGTTCGTCCAACTCGACGAGAATAAGCTTGGAGGCCGGGCCCATCCGGCGGGCGATCTGCCGGGTGTGGCATCCTTCACCCGGCCCGAGCTCGACAACCACCCGAGGCTTGGAAAAATCCATGCGCTTGGCCGTCTTGCGGGTCAAAAACGGCGAACTCGGCACAAGGTAGCCCACTTGGATGGGGTTGGCCAGCAATCGTTTGAAAAACAGGAGACTCATGGGGATGTGCTGCCAAAGGATAGCGGGTTGAGCTCGGTGGTCGAGAAATAGTTCAGATTTCTTCGCAGTTTCCTTCGGGCATCTGCTAGCATTGACACACGGGATGGTGCCACTAGGGTGGGGCCGGACATGACCATTGATCACTACGCCAACCGTTTTGTGTGCGATCTCGTGGCTTACGAGCCAGGAAAGCCAATCGACGAAACCGCCCGTGAATTGGGCCTTAATCCCGCCGACATTGTCAAGGTGGCCTCCAACGAAAACCCGCTTGGGCCCTCGCCAAAGGCGAAGCTAGCGATGGCTGCGGCGCTCGACGAGGCGCATATTTACCCGGACGGGGCGGGATACCGGCTGCGCGCCGCCATTGCGCGAGGGCTTGATTTGGAGCTTGAGCAGGTGGTGTTGGGCAATGGAAGCAACGAGATCATTGAATTGCTTTGCCACACATTTTTGAACCGGGAGGCGGAGTTGATCGCGGCGGAGCACGCCTTTGTGGTTTACAAGCTGATGGCAACCCTGTTCGGGGCGACCTACGTCGAGGTGGCTGACCCAGGGTTTGTTCACGATTTGGAGGCAATGGCCGATGCCATCACACCCCGCACCCGGCTGCTCTTCATTGCCAACCCAAATAATCCGACCGGCACGATGGTGGGCCAGGCAGCCATCGACCGCTTCATGGAGCGGGTACCCGAGCACGTGGTGGTGGTGTTTGATGAGGCGTATTTTGAATTTCTCGATGTGCCACTGGACACCTTGAAGTTTGTCCGCGAAGGCCGCAACATCTGCGTGTTGCGCACCTGCTCGAAGATCCACGGCCTCGCCGCCTTGCGCGTCGGCTACGGCCTCGCCTCAAAACCCGTCGCAGCCTTGCTGCAAAAGGCCCGTCAGCCATTCAACGTCAACGCCATCGGCCAGGCCGGCGCACTTGCCGCGTTGGCCGACACCGAGCACATTGAACGTACCCGGGCCGTAAACCGCGCAGGGCTCGCGTTCTATGAGGCGGCGCTGGATGCCCGCGCCATTCGCTACGTGCCGAGCGTTGCGAATTTCCTGCTCATTGAGGTAGGCGATGGCGACCGGGTGTTTCGTGAGATGCTCAAGCAAGGTGTGATTGTGCGGGCCATGCGCAGCTACAAACTCCCCGGTTGGATCCGCATTTCCATGGGCACCCCGGCGCAGAATGCCCGCTGCCTAGCCGTCTTAGATTCGGTGCTCGCCAGCACTTCCGCTTGACACCGAGCATGCATTCTCACGCCAGTCAGCCCGGTAGCCCCACCACCACTATCGCGGCAGTTGCCACGGCACCTGGCGTAGGTGCGGTTTCCTTGGTGCGGCTTTCAGGGCCTGAGTCGCTTGCGGTGGCTGATCTGGCCACCGGCGGGCGGGCATCCGGGATGAAGCCGCGCGCTTCCCATTTTTGCCGGATATTGGATGAGGCGGGTGAGGTATTGGATGACGGTTTGATGGTAATTTTCCGTGCGCCGCACAGTTTCACCGGGGAGGACTCTGTCGAGTTCAGCGGCCACGGCGGGATGCTGGTAACCCGCGAAGTGCTAGCCCGTCTCCTCGCCTGTGGGGCGCTGCCGGCAGGACCGGGCGAATTCACCCAGCGGGCGTTTCTCAATGGTAAACTGGAATTAACCCAGGCGGAAGGAGTGATGGACCTCATTTCGGCGCAAACCCGCCTTGCCCTGCGTGCGGCACGAAGCCAACTCGAGGGCATCCTTGGCCGCCGAACGACTGCGGCCCGCAATGAAGTGCTCGCCACCCTCGCCCATCTCGAGGCTTGGATCGACTTTCCCGACGAGGATATCCAGCCCCACACCGGCGCGAGCCTGCGGGATGGCGTCTCCTCCGTCATAGCCACCCTCGACGCCTTGCTGGCCACCGCCGATCAAGGCCGGCTCTTGCGCGACGGTGCCCGCACCGTCATTTTTGGTCCCCCTAACGTCGGCAAGTCCAGCCTTCTCAACCGCCTCCTAGGCTTCGAGCGGGCCATCGTCAGTGAGACGGCTGGCACCACTCGCGACACCATTGAGGAATCCATCAGCCTTCACGGGATCCCGCTGCGCCTCATCGATACCGCCGGCCTGCGCCAAGCCGGTGATCTCCTCGAAGCCGCCGGTATCCAACGCACCCAACGCCAGCTCGAAACCGCCGATCTGTTGTTGGAAGTGGCCGACGCCAGTCTGCCGCTCCCACCCGCCATGGAGCAGACGGCTACTGCAGTCCCCCGCCTGCTGCTGCTCAACAAGAGTGATTTGGGTGAGCACTCGTCATGGCACGGGGTGCAGGCACTTCGATTATCCTGCGCGAACGGGGCAGGTTTCGAAGAGCTATCTCTGGCCATCCGCGACGCACTCCATTTCAACAAATCTGAGTGGGGCGATCATGCCATCGCCATCAACACCCGCCATCAGGCGTGCTTGCAGGCGGCTCGCCGCGCCCTGCTCACCGCTCTTGAGTTGTTAGAAAATCCATCCACCGACCCTGAACTCGCCGCTATCGACCTCCGCGATGCCCTCGATTCACTCGGCGAAATCTCCGGCCGCGTCGATACTGAAGATTTGCTAGGCGAGATTTTCAGCCGGTTCTGCATCGGCAAGTGAGTAGCTCAGATTGCGTCGCCCCAGGCCTCCGTTACACAACGATAGCAGACATCTTTTTTGCAAGACTTCAGAGATGGATTTGATGCATCCCCAGCGTCTTCAGGCTGTCGCCCGCGTGTTGCGAAAAAGCCTGTTCAGGGCGGCGGGGTTGCCGGCGCGTCGGGCACGGGCACGACGATCGGCTTCTTGGCTTCAGCGGCTTCGGCTGCAGCAGCTTTCTTGGCGGCTTGCTCGGCTTTTCGCTTGGCGGCATCCGCCTTCTGGGCAGCAGTAGCGGCGGCTTCGGCGGCTACCCGCTCTTTCTCTGCTGCGGCCGCTGCGGCCTTCTTCTTGACCTCAGCCTCTTTTTGGAATTCCGCGTTCATGCGGTCGGCTTCCGCTTGAGCACTTTTTTGACTATCGCAGGAGGCGAACACCAGCGGCATCACGAGGAGGGGAATCCAGAACTTGATTTTCATGGGTCGGGTTGTCGGGGTTTCGCGCTTGGGTGGATACCCCAAACGCGGGACCTTGAATGACAGACCGGGCTCGGGTTGTCAAGGATTTGCCGCTGAATTGCGAAACCCCTCGCCGCCCCCCGGCCCCACTCTCTGCCATCAAGCGCCAACCGCCTTGTGCGTTTGGCCTTGCCCGGCGGGACGCGCGGCGCTAGACCCTGCCTGCCGCCGCAGCCTGTTTGTTCATGTCGCTTTCCCCCTACGCCAGTCCCGTCCCCGCGTTGCAC
>JBAXCM010000188.1:0-8483 GCA_037141475.1 Verrucomicrobiota bacterium
GTTAGAAGAAGACCTGCGTTCCCCATGCACCGAAGAAATTGCCGTGTTCCGCGCCTTTGCCCGCGAGGTGGGGCAGGGAACCAATCGCTTTGTTGTGCTCGACACAGCGCCCACCGGCCACACCCTGCTGCTGCTGGATGCCAGCGAGGCCTATCAACGCGAGCTTGAACGACAGGCCCGCAGCACCCAACCGGAGGAAGTTCTTAAACTTCTGGAGCGCCTGCGGGATCCGGCGTTCACCCGGATCCTGCTAGTCACCCTACCCGAAGCCACGCCGGTCCACGAGGCCGCGGATTTGCAGGAGGACTTGCGCCGGTCACGCATCGAACCCTTTGCCTGGGTCATCAATCAAAGCCTGCTCCACAGCGGTTCCTGTGATCCCCTGCTGCAAGGGCGCGAAGAATCCGAGCATCGCTACCTGACCGAGGTGGTGGCAAAACACGCCATCCGAACCGCCTGGCTGCCTTGGCAGTTGGAGGAGCCCACCGGCCCGGAGGCTTTGGCGCGGTTAGCAGAATCCAGTCTTAAACCAGCAATATCATGACCACCTACGTTTACGAATCCATACCACAATCGCCCGGCGACAAGCCGAATTACTTCGAGATCAAACAAGGCATGAAGGATCCCCCCCTGACGACACACCCGGAAACCGGCGAAGCCATCCGCCGTGTCATTCTCGGCGGCTTCGGAATCCTGAGTAGCGGAAAATCGATCAAAAAGCAACCCTCGCCGGGCAAGGGTTGCTGTGGGGGATCAGGATGCGGATGCTAAAAACCTAACATCACATCAACCCCCGCCAAGTAGGAGACTGAGGAGCGGCTCGGAAGGTCATTCCTTCTGCAGCCTGAGCACGGTCACCGAATTGGCGGGAAACGTGTGGGTGAAACTCGGCGCGGCGTTGGAAATCTCGCCTTCGACGGGTGCCACCTTGGCTGGCTCGGCGATGGAATTCTCGTCCATCGCATTCTTTGATGTCAGCACAATCGCCTTGGCACGGGCCGCAATTTTCTTTGCGCCATCGAGCTTGATGGTGGTGGCTTGGTCGCTGCTGGAAGCGTTGACGACCTTGAGGATGATCTCTTTGCCGTCGGCCGAAAGAGTTGAAGATACGTGGAGTGAGCGCACTGCGGGCCGCTCGGCTTTCTGGATGAGTTTGCCATCCAAATAACACTTCACACTCGAACCCATCACTTCCACCTTGATGTCATACCAGCGACCAGTCTCGACGTGGCCATTTACGGTAGGACTGCTGCCGCCCGGCATCTCGATGCAATGCTTGGAATTCCCCCATCCCCCGATGTTCCACCAGGATTTTCCAGCTCCGCCATCCATCCCGAAAATCACAAGGAATCCCTCATCGCCACCGGTCTTGCGGGCCTTGAGCGTGTAGGTGTAGTTGCTCCAGCCAGGGTCGCCAGTGACGGCCCGGAAGTCCGTGCCACCAGCCGTCTGCCCTAACACCCCGCCGTTCACCTTCCACTCACCGCCATGAAGTTTCCAGCCTTTGGTGCCATCCGCAAAATCACACTTGAGCAGCGTATCATTGCCGCGCTGCACCTTGATATCCTTGTACTCTGCCTGCGTGTTCCAAGTGCCCACTCCAACCATGCCTGCAATGGCGTCAATGGTATCCGACGACTTGACATCGACGGGCAGCACAACGGCACCGCGGTGATCGGCAAACATCTTCTGGACATGATAGGACGGGATCCCATAAGCCTTCGCGCTATCGAAATTGATCAAATCTGGGTTCCAGCGCTTGTGATTGATGTTGACAAACAGCGGCGCATACGAGGCGAGCACTACCACATCGGAGTTGCGCTCCAAACCGGTCATGAACGCCGCCTCTCCGACGGCTCCACGCAAACTCCCCTGCCCTGTTCCCTCGGTCACCGCGTATTCACCTACAAACACCTTGAACTTGCTGCGATCATAACTGTCGTACTTGTGCGAGTTGTTGATGAAAAATTCCGGGTTGCTATAGTAATGCTCGTCCACAATGCCGATCTCCCGGTTAGACGGCATGCCGCCCCAGACGTTGGCAATGAGTTGCATGTCCGGCCACTTGGCCTTGATCGCATCATGAAACAACGCATAGCGCTCGTTGTAAGCCGCACCACCGTTTTCATTGCCAATCTCCATCATCTTGAGGTGGAACGGTGCCGGATGGCCGGCCTTGGCACGCAACGCCCCCCATTTGCTGTCGGCCGGGCCGTTGGCATACTCGATGGCGTCGAGCGCGTCCTGAACGTATTCCTGCATCTGGTTCATGGGGACGTTTTCCCGATGCGACATGCCGCAGTTGATGTCAAACAGAGGTTCGGCACCGAGATCTTCACACATCAGCAGATATTCATAATAACCGATGCCGTGGGTGGCCTTGTACCCCCAAATGTTATTCTGAGTGCGCCGTTCCGAAATATCACCGATGGTCTGCTTCCAACGATACGCTTCCTTCATCGTGTCCCCCTCAACCCAACAACCCCCGGGAAATCTCACAAATGCGGGCTTGAGTGCCAATAACATCTCAAAGAGGTCGCTGCGGAAACCGTGACCTTTCCATGTCTTCTCCGGAAAAAGTGAAACCATATCCAGCCAAAATGTGCCGGACTTGCCCGAACTGATGACCAACCGCGCCTTCGGGTCGGTGGCCGCCGCCTTCAGCGATAACTTGTAGGGCTTCCACTCGGGCGTCAGGCCGTCAATCTGCCCAGTCGCGCACACCGCCCCGTCGGCGGCCTCCAGCGTGACAGTTAGAGGCCCGGTAAAATCCGCTCCGCCGCGTGCGTCCAGAGACAATTGATAGGTATCGTCCTTGATGACGGACATGCCATAGTAGCCGCTGTTAGCCACTCCCGCGCTGCCACTGCCAGTCACTGTGACCTTGAGCGAATGCGGGTTTTTGGCGCTCACTGGCTTGGTAGCATCGACGCTCATTTCAGCCTTGGCGGTGCCCCCAGCCTTGATGGACCAACTTTCCGGTTGGTCAGCATCCTCGAATGAGCGGTTTCTAACAAGTTCAGCATACAATCCGCCGTCAGCCGAGAGGTTGATATCCTCGAAGAAGATGCCCCAGAGCGTGGGACTCACCTTGATGCCGGGTTTGTCAACGCTGACGCTGATGGTGGATTGCGCGGTGCATGCCGCAGCGCATGCCAGCAGGACACTGACGGTCCATGTTGGGGTGTTCTTCATTCCGGTTCGGTTGTATAGTTTTGACATAGGGTTCGGGGTTATGATGGATTGAGAGATGGGGAAGGCATCACTTGGCTTGGATGCGCAGCACGTTGACTGAATAAGGCGGCAGGGTGACTTGGAAATTTTTGGCGCAGTGATCGAGGGGCAACACCTGTGGCACGATGCGGTTCGGTGAATCGAGGGTATTCTCGGCCTCCGGTTTATCAGCACGGATAACGATATGCTGGCCCCTGGCAGCAACGCTGGTTACCCCAGCGAGTTGGATTGAGGCAACCAGCGGGGTGGCGTTGTAGTTGGTGGCCTTGACCACAACCGTGCTGTCCTTTTTTTGATAGCCGGAATTGGCAAAAAATGCCGGCAATACGTCAGCCTCTAGTTTGCTGACGCGTTTGCCGTCGAGCAGGGCCTCCGCCGAATTATTCGTTAGAAGAAGACTAATATCATACCAGCGCTCATTGTCGATGGGGCCTTGGAGGTCGCCGCCGCCCTTGGTGGCGATGGTATTGGATGGGGTGCCCTGGATGGCGGAGAAGTGGTTTTGAGCGGCACCGTAGTTGCAGAACATGAAGCGCTCCGGTCCGTCGGCGTTGAAGAACATCAAAAATCCTTCGCTGCCACCCACCCTGCGTGCCTTGACCGTGACGCGCCCGGACTTAAGCTTTTCCTTGAGGAACAAACTGATTGGGCCGCGGGTGGTGTCGGTTTGTTTGAGCACGCCGTTCTCTGTTTTCCATTGGCCGATGCCCGGGGTTTCCCAGCGCTCCAGATTGGCGAAATCCTCGCTGAGCACGAGCTGGTTGTTGGCGTCATAGATGCGCAATTCCTTGAATTCATTGGCGGTGTTCCATGAGCCGAGACCGAACTTGCCTTCAAACAAGGGTTGGGCCGGATCTGGCTTGGGCAAGACTTCCACGGCAGTGGCCAGATTCACGTCGGGGCGGTTTTCAACATAGGTCTTCTGCACCTGATAGGACGAGTGCACATAGCTGCGCGAGGAATCGAACTCGATGAGGTTCACGCCCCAACAACTGTTATGGACGTTGACGAAGAGCGGAGCATAACTCGCCATCTTGACCAGATCCCCGTTGCGCTCCAGCATCATCAGATAGACGGAGTCATCCATCGCCGCACTCCAGTCGCCGCTGCCGTGGTGATGGGCGTATTCGCCGACATAGATTTTCCAGGGTTTGCGCGGGTATTTGTCGAAGTAATCAAAGTTATTGCGGATCCAGCCGGACGGCCGGTAGGAATGCTCGTCAACCACATCAATCCCATCGTCGCCGGCCTTGGCAATGGCCTGCGGGTTTAGCCCGCTCCAGTACATGCTCATGATGACGGTCATTTGCGGGTACTTCGCCTTGATTGCGGCGCGGAATTTCTTGTAGTAGTCGCCGTAAATCGCCGGCGGATGTTCGTTGCCAATTTCAATGTATTTGAGGGGAAACGTCTTGGGATGGCCCATCTTGGCCCGCACCGCTCCCCATTTTGAACTCACCGGACCGAGGGCGTATTCGATGGCATCGAGCGCCTGCTGGATCACCGGGTCGAGCTGATCGAGGGGCATGTTGTTGTCCGGATGAACGGTCATGCCGCAAAATGCCACATACATCGCGTCGGAGCCGATGTCCTCGCAGAATTGTAAAAATTCATGATAGCCGAAGCCATCGGTGGACCGGTATTGCCAATACCCCCACTGGCCGGGGCGCTCCTCCGGCGGGCACACCATCTTGCGCCAATCCGGAGCTGATTCCCATGACAGCCCCTCCACATAACACCCGCCTGGATAGCGGATGAACGACGGCTTGAGGGCCTCCAGATGCTTCGCCAGATCCACCCGCAAGCCGTTGGGGCGGTTCTTGTAGGTCGGGGGGAACAACGATACCCAGTCCACCTGCAACTCCCCGGTCCCGCGAAACGACAATACAAAACGCGCCTCGGGATCGCTGTCGGTGGCTAGCAATTTTGCTGTTAGCTTCTGCCAATTGTTAGCCGGGGAAATGTTTCCGAAATCGTGTTGGGCGAGCACCTTGCCATCCTTGGATTCGAGGGTGGCGGTCACGGTGCCCACGAAGGTGCCGGGGCGCAGGTACCATTTCAAATCATAACTGAATTTTGCCTGCACGGAGATGCCCCAGTAGCCGCTGTTGATCAAGGCGCAGCGTCCGGTGGATTCACTGGGAGCCGCAATCTTCATTGCGAGCGATCGACTGGATGCGGCATTCATCGGATTGGCATCGGTGAGTTTCATCTCGCCGCTGGCACCGCCGTGGTTGACTAGCGACCAGCCTAGCAAGGCGCGCTCAGGCTGCCAGCCGCAATTGTTGAACCACGGCCATGGGATGGGCCACTTGTCTTGTGGAACGCCCTCCGGGAGTTTTTCCAACTCCACCTTGAGATTTCCGTCGTCCTTTTTCACCAGCTTCATGCCCGGCGGCAACACCCCTTCCTCAAAGCTCCGGTTCTGAATGAGCTCGGCGTATATGCCTCCATCAAACGCATGACTGATCTCCTCCATAAATATCCCGTAAAGCGTCGGCGACACCGGCTGCTGCGCTTGCGCCACATCCACATGAATACTCGCACTGGGCGATTGCCCAGCCACGGGCTGGCTGAAGGCAACTAAACCGCCAAGCAAAATGGCAAGGGTAGCGCAACGAGGTGTTGGTTTCATAGGGGGCAGCAGGATCGATGAGGAGGCGGCACAAGACCTGCGAAATGAGCGCAGGCCGAATAGTCGGCGGCGATCAAACATCATCCCACCCGCCGGGACAATGCCAAATCCGCGAATCTATTGGCTAATTTGCGAATTGTCGTGAATTGGTCTGACCCATTGTTTAGATTCCCCCGCTCCTGAGCACTTTCTATCAGACGCACCCCTCTCCCAATTCACTGCCATGCTAACGGCTGTCTGAGATGGTCAGACAGCGAAAAAATGGCGGTGGACAGGTGTGCCCCCTGCACCTACGGCTGGGTGACCTTGAGGCGGATGAAGGCCTTGGCACCAAGCGCAGGGATACTCACTTTCACATGGTCAAAAGTACTGCCAGGCGTGATTGTCACCGGGCCGGCGCTGGTGGCCGGAATGCTCAGCGCCGTCCAACCGATAAGATCACTGCCGTAGTCCACTTCCTGAGCTGTGGCCGGCGGTAGCGACAATACGCTGCGCTGGTACTCGAAAAACCATGCGCCACCCGAACTTGTGATCGTTGGCAAAATCGCCTGCGAGGCAACCATTGGCGCTCCCCCTAAAACAAACTCCAACAGGTTGGAGATACCATCATGATCGGGATCGGCCAGCGGGCCGTCGTTTACCCCGGCACTGAGGCCCTGAGTGGGATTGGCGGCCCAGGTGGCATAGGACGAACTTGGTGCAACGGCGGTGTTGACGATCTGGATGCCCGAAAACCCGTTCTGATTGCTGCCATTAGCGCTGATTTCCGCCAGCTTGAGGTTACTGGCACTCAGCCCGGTGAACTTGAGCCAGTTACCGCCGTCACCCGTGGCGGCAGCATCCGCTAAGGCTTGAGTTGGGTATTGGCTCTGAACAAATCCGCTGACGGAAAATAATTGCACCGCAGACTTGCCGCCACGCACCGAATACAGCGTGCCTAACACCGTGGCCGTGCTGGTGTTCGTCGCCTGCCATGTCAACGAATAGTTTGAACTAAAACCCGCATAGTAAATGTACACATCATAGGTCGAAAACGGAATATTCGTTAGACTAACTGACATCGGTGTTCCGCTCAAAAATCCTGAAAGCATCGTCTGGCTTGGCACGGCATTCCAATTGAAGGTGTTGCCGCTGCCCTGAAAACTTGCTGTCATGCCGGGGAGCGGATTGCCGCTTTCGTCCACTAACGCCACAGATGATGGATTGTTTGTGGTGCCGGACAAGTCATTCCAGTGAGCCGCAGGAACGACCCCAGCCATATCGCTGGCAGCCAAGGCACCATTGTAACCGACGTTGATGCTAATGATTTTGGCCGCGCCCACAGCGACCACCGTTAGGACGAAGGACGTCGGAGTCGTCGCAGTGCCATCAGTCACGCTGAGGGTGATGGTTGTGCTGCCGGTTTGGTTGGCGGCCGGAGTGACTTGCACGCTGCGAGTGGCACCGCTGCCGCCTAACACAATGTTGGCGTTCGGGACCAGGCCGGTGTTGGAAGAAACCGCGTTCACCGTTAGAGATGATGCTGCGGTTTCACTATCACTCACGCTGAAAGCCAGCGCCGCAGTGGCGGTATTGGCCATGATGGATTGGGCCGCCACTGTCGAAATACTCGGCGGCGTGTTGCCGGTGGCGGCAAAAGTGGCGGCAATCGTGTGCGTCGCGGCCACCCCGCTGAATGTATAACTCGCCAGAGCTCCGACGCTGCTGCCGTCCACCGACACGCCGGCAATGGCGTAGCCGGTATTAGGCGTGATGGTGAACGCCTGATTGGCACCGGCATTGACGATGACCGCACCGGCCGGACTGATCGAGCCACCGCTACCGGCCGTTGCCGTGATCGCATAGGCACTGCCGCTGGCGGTGAGTCGGTTCGCCAGAAAATTTTCCAAGCCCACCCGCTCGGTATCGGTGAGCGCGGTGGTGTACACAAATGAGTCGCCATAATAGCCGTTGTAAGTCGTCCATCCATCAGGCCAGTTTCGGCCGAATGTAATATTGTTAGCGAAGCTACCTGCCACGCCCGGCACGAGCGCCGACATATCCGGGCTACTGGTGCTGGTGATGTTCATCACTTGGATACCGTTCGCATAAACCTTGTAGCTGCCGTTCTGTTGAACCACCAAGCTCAAGATGCTCGTCTGGCCATCGGGAATGGTGGCCGTACTTGTGTCCACCGACCCATTCCGGCGCACCACCAACTTGCCGCTGCCATTGAGAATTCCCAAGACCAGCCGGTCGTAGAAAATGTCCACGATAGACGTCCATCCCGCATCGCTGCCAAAGCGCGTTGGCTTGGCGACGACGACGACCGTGGCACCGGTGCAGGGGATGGACGAGGCGATGCTGCCGAGGTTGAGGCAGTCGGAATCGTTAGCCACGTTATTGACGAATTTGTGGCCGTCGATGATGGCAACGGTCGGGGTGTATTGAGGGGTCAGGGATTTTCCGCTTGGCAAATAGGACGGCCACGAACTAATCGTGCCGGAAGCGGGCAAAGTGTCCGTTAAGAACGAACTATAGATCTTGCCAGTTTGCGGGATGATGCCGGTGCCGCTGCTTCCGGTAAAGCTAGCGGTGATCGAATGGCTGGCGGTCACATTGTTAAATGTATAAC
>JBAXCM010000189.1:0-8424 GCA_037141475.1 Verrucomicrobiota bacterium
TCGGAGTACCTGGCAGGTGGCGGCGGCTCGTGCTGTGGTTAACGACGCTGGGCATCGTCGTGGCTTGGGGGCCGGTTCTGGGTTTGGCTGCGCACTCGCCGCAGATTGCTGCGCCGCTGATTGCCGCCCTGTGGTCCGGCACCTGCGTGCTCGTCTACACCCACTCGCACCGCATGCCCTGTGACGCAAATGAGCCATAAACCCCTGATTTCGGACTTTTTTCATGGCCCAAGCTGATTTCCCAGATCCCGTCAAAGGCCTCATCAGCGAATTGAAACGGCTACCGGCCATAGGCCCGCGCAGTGCCGAACGCATCGCCATCTGGCTGCTGCAAAACCCGAAAGCAGACCCAGCCGCACTGGCCGCAGCGCTGACCCACGCCAAGGCGAGCATCATCGCTTGTCCGGTTTGCGGGTTTTTTGCGGTTCACGGTGCCTGCCAACTGTGCGACGACCCCAAACGCGACGACGGGATCCTTTGCGTGGTCGAACAAGCGACGGACGTGTTGCCCTTGGAACGCTGCGGTGCTTTCAGCGGCCGATACCACTGCCTCGGCGGCAAACTCTCACCGCTGGACCGCGTCTCACCCGATGACCTCCGCATCCCCAGCCTGCTCCAACGCATCGACGCCGCTCCACAGGAACTCGAAGTGATCCTCGCTCTCGGCGCCGACGTCGAAGGCGAAGTAACCGCCAACTACCTCGCTGGCCTGTTGCGCGGCCGCAAATGCAGCATTTCCCGCATCGCTCAAGGTCTGCCCGCTGGCGGCGGCCTCGAGCACGCCGACGAACTCACCCTCCTGCGAGCCATCCAAGGCCGCCGCGATTGCAGCGACGGTCGGTGACCGTCGCTGCCCATGAGCCACTCCCATTGAACCATCCACTTATGAAAAGATACCTGCTTCATTCGAGCGCCCTGATCGGGGCGGCATTGTTAGTTATCATCTTGACCGGAGCCTCCGCTGCGGACAAACCAGCAGAGGCGGGCGGCAAGCGGCCCAACATCATCCTCTGTATGACCGATGACCAAGGCTGGGGAGATGTGAGTTACAACGGGCTCAAACAGATCAAGACACCCAATTTGGATGCGATGGCCGCAGCGGGCCTGCGCTTTGATCGCTTCTACGCCCAACACCCGAGCTGCTCGCCAACCCGTGCCAGTGTCATGACCGGCCGCCACCCGTACCGCACCGGCACCTACTGGCCCGGCATGCCTTTGCGCTTGCAGGAAATGACCATTGCGCAGGCCGTCAAACGCGTCGGCTATTCCACCGCCCACTTCGGCAAGTGGCACCTGAGTGGCGGCCAACCCGGCATGGGCCGCGCGCTGCCAGCGTCCGATCCGCTTCATCCCGGCCACTTCGGATTCGATGAGTGGTTCTCGGTTTCCAACTGGTTTGACTTGGACTGGACGTTCAGCCGCAACGGTGAACCGGTGAAAGTTCTCGGCGACGGGTCTGATGCCATCGTCGCGGAAGCCCTCAAATTCATCACCCGCAAGACCCAGGAAGCCAAGCCATTCATGGCCGTCGTGTGGTTTGGCAGTCCGCACATCCCGCTCAAGCCGATGCCGGAGGATCTCAAGGCCGCCGGTGGCAAACCCTACTACGGCGAAATCGTCGGCGTGGACCGCAGTATGGGAACCCTTCGCGAGGGACTGCGAAAACTCGGCATCGCCGATAACACACTGGTGTGGTTCTGCAGCGACAACGGTGCCTGGGTAGACGAAAAGGCCGCCCCGGACGAGTACGGCTGGAATGGCGGTCTGCGCGGTCACAAAGGCGAATTGTGGGAAGGTGGCATCCGCGTGCCCTGCGTCATCGAATGGCCCGCCGGTATCCCCAAGCCCGCTCAAACCAGCGTCATCGCCTGCACCAGCGATATCTATCCCACATTGGTGGACCTGCTGCACATTGACGTTCCTAACCAAATTCAGCCGCTCGACGGCCTCAGCATCCTCCCGCTCATCCAAGGCCACATGCAGCAACGCGCCAGACCGCTTGGCTTCATGCACTACGGCGGTGATACTCTGGCCGATGGTGCCATGGCCTGGGTTGACAACCGCTACAAGCTTTTCAAGCAGATGCCGGACCAACTGGCACTTTTCGATATGTTGGCGGACCCTTGGGAAAAGAAGGACATCGCCGCTGAGCACCCGGATATTGTCAAACGGATGGACGGGGAATTGGAGGCATGGCGCAGGTCTGTTGAGCACAGCGGCAGTGGAGCTGATTATCCCGGCGGCCTGCCCAAGCAGGAGCAGCCATAGCCGCCGCCATGATCCCTTCATCCGCAACAGCCCAACCACCGGCCAGGGGGTGGGCGGCGATGTTGCTGGCCTGCTTCGCGCTTGCACTGCAGAGCTTGGCTCAGACGAGAGATGGTCCTTCGGCACCCCTCGCTGCGACGGCAATCAAAGCCGGCACGCCGCGGGTGCTGGCGCTTGGCCAGGGCGTCATGCTCGACCTCGTCTGGATCCCCCCCGGAGTCTTTCTGATGGGCAGCCCGTTCGAGGAACCGGGTCGATTCATCACCGAAGGCCGCCGCCATCCGGTGACCTTGACCCGCGGGTTTTGGATAGGCAAAGACCCGGTCACCCAGCAACAATGGCAGCACCTGCTGGGTGACAACCCGTCCCACATCAAAGCCCCGCAGCTGCCGGTGGATCAAGTCAATTGGGATGACTGCCAAAGATTCACCCATGCCCTCAGCCGGCACCTCGCAGCAGATCACCTCACGGCTGCGTTGCCCACGGAAGCTCAATGGGAATACGCCTGCCGTGCCGGTAGCCAAACCCGCTTTTGGTCAGGTGACCGGGTCGTAGATCTAGCGAGTGTCGCTTGGTTTGCCTACAATAGCGCCGACAAGCCGCATGCCGTCGGCCAAAAACCAGCCAATCCGTGGGGGCTTTGCGACATGCATGGCAACGTCTGGCAATGGTGTCGAGATTGGCACGCTGCCTACGCCCGTGACGCCGTCACGGATCCAAGTGGGCCGGACGCAGGCAACGAGCGGGTGTTGCGCGGCGGTTCGTGGAGCAGCGAGGCTGACGTCTGCCGCGCTGCCTACCGCTTCAGTTATCCTCCGTCCTATCGCCTGATGACAGCCGGTTTGCGGGTTGTTGTGACCGAGACCCCTTGATCTCAGAACTCAGTATTCTGACCTCAAAAGCGCCACGAGATCAACCAAGTTCAGATGTTACCGTTCGAACAGAAGCCGCCGGCTGGGCGGATTGAGTTGGTAATAAGTCGCCGCATCACTCATCTGAAAAATTGTGAAATACCTCAAGTTTCAGGCATTGATAATCAACGGCGATGGGGTCAGTCCTCGCATGGTAACATTTGTTTGAGGCATTGCGCTTCCGGCCACAGTCGACAGTTAGGGAATCCGACTTATTCGCTCCGTTATCGAAAGCGATGTCTAACGCAGAGTTCTTGATCTCTCAGATGGGATCAGGCGTTTGAATCGAGGCCGCCTTGGGCATTTTTCGCCATTTGCGCCGCTAAGGCTTGCAACGCCGTTCGGGGCGGTGTATTGGCTCCCCCCCAGCAGGCACCCCCGCCGTACCCCATCTCTCTCATGATCAAGTGGATTCTTCAAAAAATCGTTGGTAGCAAGAACCAGCGCGAACTGCGCCGGATTCGCCCGACGGTGACTCGCATCAATGAAATTGAGGAAAACCTTCAGCGCGAGCCGGAAGAAAAACTGCGCGAACGCACCCGGCAATGGCAAGCTCATCTGGCCCGCTACCACGCGCTTGATGCCCCTGCCAAGCCCCTCATTGAGCGCATGAGCGACGACGAGTTGCGGGCCACAGCGGAGGCGCTCGAGCAACGCCTGGCCCCGCTGCGCGACGAATTTCCCGCTCTGCCGGGGCGCATCGAGCCGAACCCGGCCTCCATCGAGGCGGCAAAGGCGGCGTTTCATGACATCGAGTCGGAGTTTCGCGTTTCGCGCTCCAAATTCCTCGAAAAAATCCTGCCCGAAGCCTACGCGGTCGTCAAAAACTCGGCCCGCCGCCTGTGGGGCACCACCATCAGCGTCAGCGACCAGCCCTTGCTTTGGGAAATGGTCCACTTCGATGTGCAGCTCGTCGGTGGCATCGCCCTGCACCGCGGCATGATCGCCGAAATGCAAACCGGCGAAGGCAAAACCCTCGTTGCTACCCTGCCGGTATTCCTCAACGCCCTCACCGGCCTGGGCGTTCACGTCGTCACCGTCAATGACTACCTCGCCCGGCGCGACTCCGAGTGGATGGGCGCGGTGTTCCGGTTTTTGGGCCTAACCGTTGGCTGCATTCAAAACCAAATGCCGCCCTGGGAGCGGCGCGCCGAATATGCCTGCGACGTCACCTACGGCACCAACGCCGAGTTCGGCTTCGACTACCTGCGCGACAATGGCATGGCCACCTCTAGGGACGAGCAAGTCCAGCGGGGCCATTACCTAGCCATCATCGACGAAGTGGATTCGATCCTCATCGATGAAGCCCGCACGCCGCTGATCATTTCCGGTCCCTCCGCGCAATCGTCCCACCAATTTGACAAATACACACCGCTCGTCGAGCAGCTCGTCAAGCGCCAGACCCAGCTCTGCAACGACTTGGCCGCGGAAGCCAAATCCCTGCTCGCCTCAGGTGATAGCGTCGGCGCAGGCCGTTTGCTCTTCAAGCTCAAGCTCGGCCAGCCCCGCAACCGCCAGCTGATGCGCATGATGGAGGAACCCGAGATCCGCCGCCTTATCGAAAAGGCCGAGCTCTCATTCCATCAGGACGCCCAGAAAAAGGAACTCTTCGCCCTCAAAGAAGAGCTTTATTTCGTCATCGATGAAAAAGGCCACGATTCCGACCTGATGGAGATGGGCCGGGAGTTCCTCTCGCCCGGCGATCCGGAATCCTTCACCCTCCCCGATCTGGGCACCCTCTTCGCCGACATCGAAACGAACCGCGAGCTCAGCGACGCCGAAAAACTCGCCGCCAAGGATGCCCAGCAAGTCCGGATGGACGCCCAAGCCGAGAAGATCCATAACATTTCGCAATTGCTCAAGGCCTATTGCGTTTACGAAAAGGACGTCCAATACGTCGTCAAGGAAGGCAAGGTCATCATCGTCGATGAAAACACCGGCCGCGAAATGCCCGGACGGCGGTGGTCCGATGGCTTGCACCAAGCGGTTGAAGCCAAGGAGGGCGTCGAGATTGAGAAGGAGACCCAGACGTTCGCCACGATCACCATCCAGAACTATTTCCGACTGTATGAAAAACTCGCTGGGATGACCGGCACTGCGGAAACCGAGGCCGCTGAGTTTCACGACATCTACAAACTCGACGTGCTGCCGATCCCATCCAACAAACCAAACACGCGCAAGGATGAGAACGACCAGGTATTCAAAACCCGGCGCGAGAAATTCAATGCGGTCATTCAGAAGATCGAGGAAGCCCACGCTAAAGGGCAACCGGTCCTCTGTGGCACCGCCTCTGTCGAGTCGTCCGAAACCCTCTCACGCATGCTCCAGCGGGCTAAAATTCCGCATTCGGTGCTCAACGCCAAGTTCCATCAACAGGAAGCCGAAATTGTCGCCCGCGCCGGCCAACCCGGCTCTGTCACCGTTTCCACCAACATGGCCGGCCGCGGTACCGACATCAAACTCGGCCAAGGCGTCCCTGAAATCGGCGGCCTGTTTGTCATCGGCACCGAACGCCACGAATCGCGTCGCATCGACCGCCAGTTACGCGGCCGCTGTGCCCGCCAAGGCGACCCCGGCCGCTCGCAGGCATTCATTTCCTTCGAAGACGACCTGATGCGCAACTTTGCGGCAGCCGACCGCATGACGGCCATGATGGAGCGCTTTGGGATGAAGGAAGGCGAGGCGCTCGAGCACTCGTGGCTCAATAAATCCGTGGAGACCGCCCAGAAGCGCGTCGAGCAACGCAACTACATCTGGCGCAAGCGGGTGTTGGATTTCGACGATGTGATGAACAAGCAGCGCGAGGTGGTCTATGGCTATCGCAACGAAGTGCTATCCACCGAAACCCCGCGCGACCTGGTCATCGAGATCATCGAGGAAACCATTCCCGCCAAGGTCGAAAGCTATCTGGCAGATCACGATGAACCCATCACCGATTACGCCGATCTGCTGCACTGGGTCAATGCCACCCTGCCCATCCGCATCGACTCCGAAGAACTCAACCGCGCCAGCCACAACCCCGACCAGATTGCTCCCATCCTCGTCGCCAAGGTCAAAGATGCCTACGAGCGGCGCGTCGCCAATCTGCCCCCCGAAGTGCTCGACCAGGAAGAGCGCCGCATGGTGCTCGTCGCCATCGACAAACAATGGCAGGCGCACCTCTATAACATGGATGCCTTGCGCGAAGGTGTCGGCCTGCGTGCCCAAGGCCAGAAGGACCCGCTCATCGAGTACAAGAACGAGGCCTACGAACTCTTCGTCGTCTTGATGGATGCCATCAAACAGGACGCCTTGCAAAACCTCTTCCGCTCCGCTTCCAATCTCGAAGCTTTCCTCCGCGAGTTGCACAGCCGACCCCAACAACTCCAGGGCGGCTCGCAAGAACTCACCCGCGACAACCTCGCCACCGCCGGCAGTTCCGGCCACTTCGATCCTACCGCCTTGCCCTCGCCAGAAGGCTCGACCCTCAAACTCAATCTGCCAAAACGCAAGCCCAGTTTCGCCATCGAAACCACCGGCCGCAACGCCCCATGCCCCTGCGGCTCCGGCAAAAAATACAAGCAGTGCCACGGCAAGGACGAGTGACCTAGCGAGGCTTCGCCTCAGACCCAAGACGCAAGACTTGAAGACCCAAGATAAGAAATGTGATCTAAAGGCACCATCTTTGGCATTTCAGGGATTCTAGGCCACGCGAATTAATCGCGCTGTAGCGGCGGCCGGTGACCGTCGCTGCGCATGGCCCGCTATATGGCAGAAATGGGCCGTGACCCATCCGTAAGTCGTTTGGTCCGGCAGGGAGCCGACCACAAGGAAGTAAGCAAATATCTGCGAATTACCGAACAAATGTTACCATGCGAGGACTGGTTCCAATTGCTGACCCCAGAATCACGTGCCTTCCTCAAGATTGCGTTCAAGTTCCTTGAAGGCGGCGAGCCCCCCTTCCGTTTCACACCAACGCTTTACCTGTTTGAGATCGACTCGGTCAGCCTGCTGTCGGCAGATAAGCGTCGCCTGGTCAAAATTGGCTCGGGAGTTCCAATAGATATATCCTGCCAAGCGATCCTTCACACAATCGGTTGGTGAGAGCAAGCGAAGCCGCCGACCCTCGACCTCGATTTCATCTGGAACCACTGGAAATTCTTCGCCGATCTCGACCGGACCTCTTGGAAACTCGAGAAAAAGATGTGGGCACAGCGGGTGCTTGAAATATCGGGATTTGCTCGGCCTGAAGCCAATTTCTTGCAGAACCTTCGCAAGTTTACCCCGATCAAGGTCGTCGGGCACCAGATCAAGATCGCCAGATCGATAAAGTCCCCCGGTATAAATCGCCACCACAGCTCCTCCCACCAACACTGACCTGATGCCGGCTCCTTCTAGGTGCCAGGCCACGTAGTGCCAGAGTTCCTCCTCGGTGCATTGCTTCCAGCTTGGTGGCGTCATGGGCGGAAAATCTACAGGCTGAAAATTTGACTTGATTAATCGGTCATTTGACCTAATACTTGGGTCATGACATCGACGGCATTGGAGGATTTGTTCGGCGGAAGAGCGGCGCAAGCCGTGCTTCTGCATGTTTTTCACTACGGCGAAACCTACGGTCGCGCCGCGTCCCGGGATTTTGCAGTGTCGCTCGATTCTGTTCAGCGCCAACTGGTTCGTTTCGAACGCGCTGGTGCCCTAGTCTGCAAGCGACAAGGCCGAACCTTGGTCTATTCTTGGAATCCGAAGTCCCGGCTTGCGGGGCGCTTGCGCGATCTGGTCGGGCTGGTCCATGAAGGGCTGAGTCCGCAGGCCAAGGAAGAACTATTCAAGGAACGCCGACAGCCCAGGGCAAAGGGCAAACCGGTGATACGATGATGACGGCCCAAGGTTCTGGCTCAGGGAGTGACCGAACTTGCAGAGTATCTGCCCTTCCGGAGCAAGGATCTGGATATCGTGGGGACCATGGAGATGTTAGGAAATTTGTACCGGCGGTTCAAAGGCAGGTTGCTGGGCTCGGAGCTGCGGAGCCCGGTTTTTGGCAGGCTGGATATTCCCCAGTCTGGAGGCGGATACCTGAGGGTAGAGGTTCTCCACACCGTTCTCGGACTGAACCTAGAATCCGCAGTTAAGAAGCGGATGAAGAGGAGCAAGTGGGTCAAGTGACAGGCGACATGGCGGCGTGAGTGGGGTCAAACAGCAGCCACGGCGGAGTTTCCCCATGGTTAGATTCAACTGCGGCGCAGTTCGGCCCAACCAGTCAAGAAGC
>JBAXCM010000190.1:0-8379 GCA_037141475.1 Verrucomicrobiota bacterium
TTTTTTCTCCTATTCCTAGTCGCTCTGCCGTCTCCGGCATCTGTGGTTGACCCGTCCACGGTCATCCAACAAGGCGAGGAAGCCTTGGCCTCCGGCCTGTGGGAAATTGCCGCCATGCGTTTCGACAAGTTGCTTCAGGACCCCACATTGTCCGCCGCCCAGAAACCCCGCGTTGCAATGCGCTTGGCTGAGGCTTGGATCCGCAGCGGCAACCCCGCCGAGGCTCTCACCTTGCTGCGCCAATCATTCGCGGCAAAGGACCCGGAAACTTATTTCTGGAAAGCCCAGGCGCTTGCAGCCAGTGGTCGTTTGGCAGAGTCAGCTGATTCCTTTGCCCCAGCGCTGGAAAACCCCCAAGCCCCATACCGTCGCGAAGCTATTCTCTCCCGATCCAGCCTCCAAGTCTCACTCAACCAACCTGCCGCTGCCCTCGCCTCCCTTAAACCGCTTGTGGCGGACCCCGATGCCACCATCTCCGCAGAGGCCCGCCTCCGCCAAGCTGAAATCCACCTTGATCAAGGCGACACGCAAAGCGCAAGAGCCTCGCTCCCCGCCCCGGAATCCATCGCCCTATCCCTCCGTCCGCAGGCCGCCTTCTTGAACGCCTGCCTGCTGCTCGCCGAGTCCAAACCCGATGCCGCCATCCTTGCTTTCAGCTCGCTCGTCGAGCAGCCTCAGGGCCAGTCCCTCAAACGCCACAGCGCCGCCGTGATTGGTTTGGCGGATGCTCTGGCCGCCCGGGGATCGCCGGCAGCCGCCTCCAAATCCCTGCTAGCCTTTATCCAAGATCATCCGGATCAACCCATGCTTGGCACCATGTTTCAGCGCCTGCTCCTCTGGCTGCCTGCCAACCCAACACCAACCGACGCCATCCTCGAACAACTCTCCCAGTGGATCCCGCCCCTGCCGCCATCTACCCCTGGACTCATCAATACCAAGGGCTCCAGCGTCGTTGCCGCCTGGCCGCTGCTCACGGAAAGTTCCAACTTGGCCGCCTGGGCGATCTTCACCCGTGCCATTGGCCTCCACCGCATTTCCAGCCCGGAGGCCAAATCCGAAGCTCGCAGACTGTTGACACGCTTGCGTTTCGAGCATCCAGCGCATGTGTTGGCAACCCGCGCCTTGCTCGAAACTGGTCGCTGGCTCCTCGACGAGGGCCACATCGCTCAAGCCATGGCTGTGCTCGAAACCGTCCGTGACTCTGCAAAATCCCCCGCTTTGGGTGGCGAGGCTGAATTCCTTTCCGCCCAAGCCGCGTTCGCCCAAGGCGACTCAAAACAAGCTGCCCGACTCTTCGAGGATGCCTCCAAATCCCTCAGCGACCAAGCTGCTCATACCGCCAGGCTCAATGCTGCTCTAGCCCGCCTCCAACAAGGAGAGTTCGTCGCCATCCCCGCTCGGGACGCCGCACTGATGACCCCCTCCACCCTCGCCGACCTCGCTCTCGAACAAGCCCTCGCCGCCACTCCGCCTGTCACCGCTAAATCCTCCCTCGCCGCTTTCATCACCGGCCATCCCGACCATCCGCGCCTTCCTGAGGCCCGCCTCGCAGCCGCCGACGCAGCACTTTCAACCAACCCGCCGGATCTCGCCGCCGCCCACGAACAACTCGATGCCCTGGCTGCCTCGCCAGCCGTCAGTGATACACTCCCGCCCGTTCGCTTGGCCATGACACGACTGCGCCTCACTGACCTATCCAATGATGCGCCAGCCGCCATAGCTGCCGCCCGCGCCTTCCTCGAAACCTTTCCTAACGAGCCCGCAGCCGCTGATGCCGCCTTGGTCCTTGGCCGCAATCTCTTTCAATCCGGCGATTACAACCCGGCCCGCATGACATTGGAAAAACTCGCAGCCAGCGACCCAACCCCTGCCCGCGCCCAAGCCGCATGGTTGCTGGCCGCACGGGCCGCTGCTCTCATCCCATCCCCGCAATCCCGTGTTGAAGCACTCCCTCTCTTTGATCATGCCATCGCCACCAAGGGCCCACTCCGCCCTATCGCCAGCATGGAAAAGGCCCGCCTCCTCATCGACCTCAACCACCTCAACGACGCCCTCACCCTGCTGCGCAAGTGGAACGACGCTCTGCCCAAGGACGATCCACTGCGCCTGCCCGTCGGCTTCCTCCTCGGCGAGGCGCTCATCGCGCAAGCCGAAACCACCCCGGCCCTCCTGACCGAGGCCCTTTCGATTTATCAAAAACTCTTGACTCACCCGCAAGTTGACCCAGCCACCCGTTACCGCCTCCAATACTTGCGTGGCCAAACCCTCGAACAACTACCGAGCTCGAAAAATCCCGCAATCAAGCGCGTTGCCGAAGCCCTGGAAGCCTACTATTCCGTGTTCGAATCCGCTACAAAACAGGCCCCCGCCGAATGGGAATGGTTCGAACGCTGCGGCTTCCGCGCCCTCGAACTCTGTGAAGCCGCTCAACGCTGGCAACCCGCCATCGCCATCGCTAAAAAAATTGACTCCTTCCACGGCCCTCGCGCTGAAGAAGCCGCTGCCCGGGCCCGCTCCCTCCAACTCAAACACATGGTTTGGGAAGATGAATGAAATATCCCTTTAACCTATTACCGTCCCCCCAATGCTCCCGATCCTCGTCACCGGAAAGTCAGGCCGAATGGGCCAAGCCGTCCTGCACGCCGCAGCCGCCGAACCTGCTGTCGCCGTCACTGCAACCCATGATGTCGGCGAAGACCTCGACGCCGCCATCGCCAGCGCCTCCTGCGTCATCGACTTCTCGATCCATTCCTTCACGCCACAGCTACTTGCCTCCGCCCTGGCCCGCGGCACCCATCTGGTCATCGGCACCACTGGCCACACAGATGCCGAACGCGTCGCCATTCGCCACGCCGCCATCCAATTGCCCATCGTATTTGCTTCTAACTACTCGGTAGGCGTCAATACCTTGTTCTGGCTCACCCGCCATGCCGCCCGCATTCTCGGCCAAGATCGCTTCGACATCGAAGTGAGTGAAATGCACCACCGCCATAAAATCGACGCCCCCTCCGGCACCGCCCGCACGTTGCTGGAAATTCTAAACCAAGAAACCGCCACTTCATACTCCGAGGATGTTACCCATGGCCGTTGCGGCAACATCGGTCCGCGGCCACCGCGCGAAATTGGCATGCACAGCTTGCGCGGTGGCGATGTCGTTGGTGATCACACGGTGTTATTTGCAGCCGATGGCGAGCGGGTTGAGCTCACCCACAAAGCCTCATCCCGCCTGACCTTCGCCGCCGGTGCCGTTCGCGCTGCCCTTTGGCTCTCTAACAAATCTCCAGGCCTCTACGACATGCAAGACGTCCTCGGTCTCAAGTGAACCCATAACTTCCCAAATGCGTATCTTCCTCACAGCCCTTTGCCTCGCAGCCAACCTCCCGGTTCTAGCCGATGAACCCGCCCCGGCTGCCGATTTCAAATCCTCTGTTCTGCGCCTCAACTCGACTGTTCAGGCCTGGAGCGCCGGCCAACCCTGGGAAAAATCCCATCCTTCAAATCATCGCGCCCTAGCCGTTATTATTGCACCCCAGCAAGTAATCACCACTGCGGAGATGGTCGCAGACGCGACTTATTTGGAATTTGAAACCCCGGATGGCACCTGCTTCGCCCCCGCCAAGGTGCTGGCCGTGGATTATGAAGCGAATTTGGCCTTGCTTGGACCAGCCGCAGCGGACGATGGTGCCAAAATCTTTGCGCATACCACACCGCTGGAAATTGCCCCTCCGCCCTCCATCGGCTCAAGCCTCGACATCTATCAGATCGAAGACAACGGCACCGCCCTGCGTACCAGCGGAACTCTTCAAAGCATGGATGTTTCCTCAACCTTCCTGCCCGGACACAATTTCCTTACCTACATGGTCAAGGCCTCGATGCAAAGCGCCGCCAGCAGTTATACCGTTCCGGTTCTAGCGCGGGGTAAACTCGCTGGCCTGCTTTCTAGTTACAACGCCAAAGATCAAATATGCGAGGTCTGCTCCTCGGATATCCTCAGCCGCTTCATCAAGGCTGCCGCATCATCCCCTTACACCGGCTTCCCTAGCCTCGGCGTCGCCGTCTCCTTCACCGAAGACCCCTTGTTCCGACAGTGGCTCAAACTGCCCGACGACCAAGGCGGCGTCTATATCAGCTCCGTGCGCAAGGGCGGTGCCGCTCAGGCTGCTGGCATCCACAAAGGCGACGTGCTGCTCGCCTTCGATGGTCACCCAATCGACCGCCGTGGCTACTTCCAACATGCCCTGTACGGCAGCCTTAGCTGGGGGCACCTTGCCCGAGGCGAGCACGCGGTCGGCGACGTGGTCACCTTGGCGCTGATGCGCGACGGCCAACCCTTGGAAGTAAAAGCGACGCTCACCCGCGAGGAGGAGCAAGCCCGTTTGGTGCCTAACTATACATTTGACAAACCACCTGGCTATCTAGTCAAGGGCGGCTTTATTTTCCAAGAACTCAGCCTGCCGATGCTCCAGGCCTTTGGTGAGGACTGGAGTTCGCGTGCACCACTAAACTTGTTAGACGTCTATCAGAATCCGGAGAAATACCAAGACCGCGCCGAGCGGATCGTGTTTTTAAGCGGGGTGATTCCCACTCCTGCCACCGTCGGTTACGAATCCCTGCGCAACCTCATTGTGCGCAAGGTCAATGGCAAGGACATCCGCAACATCAAGGGCCTCATCGGTGCCTTCAATAGTAATCTAACTGAACGACACTCCATCGAATTCGACGAGGAAAAATTCACCATCTATCTTGATGCTGCGAGCTCCGCCGCTGTCGATAAACAACTCCTCCAGCGCGGCATCCCTCGCCTCTCCCGCGCTGAATAGACGAAGATTATCCTATATCCTATCACTTATCACACCATGTCCCCTATCATCCCCCGCCCGGTTGGCAAGCGCGTGCTCCTGATGGGCACCTGCCTATGCGATGCCTTTTATGACGATGTTGCCCGAGCCACGGTGCAAGTGCTGGAGCACCTCGGGGTCACCGTCGAATACCCCGAGGAACAAACGTGCTGTGGCCAGCCCGCCTTTAACTCTGGCGACTGGAATGCGTCGCGAAAGATCGCGCGCCACGGGGCCAAGGTGTTTGCTGGCGAGTTGCCCATCATCGTGCCCTCTGGTTCCTGTGCGGCAATGAATTCTCACGGCAATTCCATCCAGTTTGAGGACCAACCCGATTCTGAAGTCGAATCGTTTGGTGAGCGCACGTGGGAGGTCATCGACTTCATTCACAACGGCCTGGGCATCAGGACTTGGCCCGGTGTCTTTTCGCAGCCCACTCGCATCGCCTTCCATCGGTCTTGCCACAGCCGCGGCACCGGCACGGGTGCGGCCGCCCGCACCCTGCTTTCCTCCATCACCAACGCGAGCGTCACACCCTTTGGCCAATCCGAACAATGCTGCGGATTCGGGGGCACATTTTGCGTCACCTTCCCGCACATATCCGGCCGCATGGGCACCCTCAAGTTAGACAATATTCTCGACATCCATCCAGACCTGCTCGTCGGCGTGGACATGTCGTGCCTGATGCACCTGAGTGGTCTCGCCCAAGCCCAAGGCCGCCCGCTCAAGCACCAGCACACGATCCAGGTTCTTCGCGACACGCTCGGCCTCGCCTAAACACTTGCTCAACCCTGTGGCGTGTTTGAGGTCGAACCCTGAGTCGTGGAGGATGAAGTTCCGGTTCCGCCACCCCGCCAGATGAGACGCAGGGAGTCGAGGCGGAGGCGGGGGGTAGCGATGGCGGTTAGGGATTCATCGCGGCAGGCTTGGAGTGCAGCGAGTTCTGCGGCTGACACTTGAGGGTTGCGGGTTGCGAGGTCCGCGAGGCGATCGAATTCCCCGTTGAGTGTGTCATCGGCAAGTTTGTGGGCGGCATCTGCAGAGGGCCGGGCGGCGGCAGCGGCAAGTCCGCGGGCTGAGGCGAGCATTTTCGGAAAAATCTCGCGGCGGAAGGCGGGTTGGTTCACCAGGCGGCGAGAGTCGCCGGGCACCAGCGCGGCGCTGGGCGGGGCTGAGTCCAACTCGTTGCCGTGGTGATCGACGATGATGCGGATGGGCGTGGGTGGCAGGAAGCGGTCGAGGTGAAGGCGGGTGGGGGCAAGCACTTCTAACACGAAGGCGCATTCAAGGAGGATTGCCTTGCCGTGACCGGCGTGCCAATGGGCGAAGGACGCGTTGCCCATCTCGCTATCGAGGAGGTGATCCAGAGCGCCTAGGAATACCGGGTGATCCGCGGTGAAAAATGTTAGATCCTCACGAGCCAGGGCGGTGGAGCGGTCGAAGGTGGCGGCCAGTCCGTCGGGGGGCAGATCGGCGAAGACTTCGCTGAGGCGTTGGCCGCGCTCAAAGTGATAGGTGCGGGGGCTCAGATCGGTGACGTCGAGGCCCAGGTGGTCGAAGAGCCAGATGGCGAAGCGTTCGAATCGCTGGTCACGATCGGCCGCACGCAGGGATCCAAGCAAACCGGCGGCTTTGGCTGGTGAAGGAGCGCTGAGTTCGAGCAAACGGTCGTGGCCGGCGGCGAGTTCGCGCGACACTTGGGCCTTGAGATCACGGCTGCGGGCCAGAAAAACCTGGAAATTTTTGGAGGAGGCTGAGGAATTTTGGAGGGCGTCGAGTTCTGGCAGGAGCACACTGGCGAGGGCGGTGGCCCCCTTGAGCGGTTGGCTGAAAGCGTCAAGTCCTTCATGGAGCCAAAGGGCTTGAAGCTCGGAGGGGCTGCGCAGGCCGTATGGCACATGGATATGAATGGTGCCGTTCTGGCCAATGCGATCGAGGCGGCCGATGCGCTGTTCTAGCAACTCTGGGTCGCGCGGCAACCCGAACAGCACAAGTTGGCGAGCAAACTGGAAATTGCGCCCTTCGCTGCCGATTTCCGAACACACCAGCAGGCGTGCGCCCTCGGGATCGGCAAACCAAGCGGCATTGCGGTCGCGCTGGAGGAGGCTGAGGTCCTCATGAAACAGGGCGGTATCGACTTGGATTTCGGCGAGGAGTTTCTGCTGGATCGCGATGGCGGCCTCGGGCGATCCAGTGATGAGCAGGATTTTTTCGGTCTGAGGCAAATCTCGCAGCAAAGCGGCGAGCCAGCGGTAAGGAGAAGCCCCCTTGGCCAGTGGGTAGAGATGGGGTTGGCGCTGCGGAAACCCGCTGAGTTGGTCCCGGGTATTGCGAAAGAAGACCCGGCCAGTCCCGAATGAATCGATCAGCTCTGCGACAAGTGGCACCCGGGCAGTTGTGTCGCCCCTTCGAAGTGCCGCCAAATGTCCGGCAGCGCGGGGTGAGCGGGCACAGAAGGTATCGAGATCAGCAGGCAGTTCTCCGCGGTGGAGGGCATCCACCACTGCGGCGAGCGGTCCATAACTGCGGGTTTCGGTCAAAAACGCCTCGAGATCCGCGTGGCGGTCAGGATCCAACAGGCGCAGCCGGGCAAAATGGCCGGTCGGCCCGAGTTGTTGCGGCGTGGCGGTCAACAACAACAGCGATGGGATGTTGCGAGCCAGCGCCTCGACCATCGCGTAGGCGGCGGAGGGCTCGTTAGGCGACCATTCAAGGTGATGGGCTTCATCGACGATGAGCAGCTCGAAGTCAGCGGCACCAGCCTGTGCTGCGCGACTTGGAGAGTCGGTTAGAAAATCGCTCGCGGCGAGAATAAGCTGGGCGTCGAGAAAGGGATTGGCATCGGCGGCATGAGCTTCCAGCGAGAGGCAGCGAGCTTCGTCGTAGATAGCGAAGCGCAGGTTGAAGCGGCGCAACAACTCGATGAACCACTGGTGGATGAGCGGCTCGGGAACTAAAATCAGGATGCGACCGGCCCGGCCGGTGAGGTGCAGCCGGTGCAATATCAGGCAGGCCTCGATGGTCTTGCCGAGGCCCACCTCGTCAGCTAACAAAACTCTCGGATGGAGCCGGGCGGCGGTTTCGGCGACGATGGCCAATTGGTGGGGGAGCAGTTCGATGCGGGCACCGGTGAACCCGCGAGCTGGCGCGTGGCGGATGCGACTGTTCCAGACGAGAGCCTGCATCCGGCCATCAAAAGCACGAGGAGAGTCACCCAACCCGGCGAGCAGGCGTTTGTCCGGACGCACGAAACTCAACGAGTCTAGCAACTCGCTTTCGACCAGCTGGCGGCCGCCGCCATGGTATGTTAAAACGCCCTCATTCGCGACGACCCTCTCCACAGTGAGGCGTTGGCCGGCGCGGTCGGCGACGACATCGCCGTCACCGAAGCTCGCCCGGACCAGTGGGGCTGTCCCAAACGCATAAGTGCGGCTGGCCTCGGCAGTAGGGAAGCGCAGGGTGACCGTGTCGCCATCGACGGGCCGCACTACGCCGAGTCCCAGCGCGGGTTCGGAGGTGGAGAGCCAGCGCTGGCCGGGGG
>JBAXCM010000191.1:0-8356 GCA_037141475.1 Verrucomicrobiota bacterium
CTGCAACACCCGCTGCAACACCTGCCACACCGGCTGCACCTGGTGAGGCAATGAAGGAAGCCAGTCTGGAACAACGGGTTGCCGACATGGAGCAATATTTCAATAACGCCGCGCCCGGGCCGGCAGCCACAGCGAAGCCCGAAGAGCAGTACAAGTCCAAGCTGGCGGGCCTTCCAGGGCCGGGCCACAACGGGTTCATGATGATATGCGCCGCGCTGGTATTGTTCATGACGCTGCCTGGTCTCGCCTTGTTTTACGGTGGCTTGGTGCGCCGGAAAAACGTCCTATCGGTGGTGGCCCAATGCTTCGGCTGTGCCGGCCTTGTGACCATCCTCTGGGTGGTGTGCGGGTACTCGATGGTCTTCGGCGAACACCCGGCCGAGGGAGCTCCGTTCTGGGCCCCCATTCTAGGCAGCCTCAAGTATTGCTTTTTCGAAGGTGTGGATAGCCTGCCCAATACCAATTACAGCGCTTGGATCAGCCACAATGTCTTTGCCATCTATCAACTGATGTTTGCCATCATCACCCCGGCGCTCATCGTCGGCGCCATCGCCGAGCGCATGAAATTTTCCGCCATCATGTTGTTCATCGCCTTGTGGATGTTTGTCGTGTACTTCCCGCTCGCACACATGGTTTGGGGCTTCGATGGCCTGATGAACGGCGTCTTCAATGGCAGTGCCAAGATCGCCGCGATCGACTTTGCCGGCGGCACCGTCGTCCACATGTCCTCAGGTTGGAGCGCGCTGGTGCTGTGTCTCATCCTCGGCAAACGCCGTGGCTTCGGCAAAACGGTGATGGCTCCACACAGCATGGTCTTGTGCGCTATCGGCACCGGCATGTTGTGGGTCGGTTGGTACGGCTTCAACGCCGGTTCCGCCCTGGCTGCCGACGTGATCGCAGCCAACGCATTCACCACCACCACGGTGGCCACCGCAGTCGCCTGTTTCGTCTGGCCGGCGCTCGAATGGATCACCCGCGGCAAGCCATCGATCCTGGGTTTCTGCTCGGGTGCAGTCGCCGGTCTGGTGGTGGTCACTCCGGCTTGCGGTTTCATCACCGTCAAAGGCGCGCTCATCATTGGCCTGCTCGCAGGGTCGGTGCCGCTGTTCTTCTGCACCACGGTGAAGCGGTTCTTCGGGTATGACGACGCGCTGGATACATTCGGAGTCCATGCCGTGGGCGGCACTCTCGGTGCGATCATCACCGGTTTACTTGCCACCAACAAGGTCAATGGCAATCTGGCCATCGCCACTCCGGCCAACTTCGCCACCACCAATGGCTGCGCCAAACTCGTTGCGGATGGCGGCTTGGTGATTGAACAATTAAAAGCCGTTGGCCTGACCATCGTGCTTGCGGTGGTTGCCACCGCCGTTATCGCTCTCGTCGTGAAGGCCGTTGTCGGGTTGCGGCCGACCGAGGAGAATGAAGAAGTGGGCCTCGACCTCAGTGATCATGGGGAAGAGGGTTACCACGAACCAGCGTAGGAAACTACAAAGGTTGTATCAGGGTTGCGTCGGGGTGGGAAACTGCCCCGGCGCTTTCCTTTATAGGACTCCTTCATTATGGCCCGACAACTTTCAAGCGGGCGAATAATTGGGAAGCGGCACCTTTGGGAATAGTGACATGGACGGTGTCCGAGTTAGCCCCGACCATGACCGCAATCGTGGCGTTGTCGGCGGTGGCGGCGGTCCACGGGCCTAGCAGGTCGGCAGAGAATTCAACAACCGAATTCAGATAGGCGGCGGCATGGCTGCAGGTATAGCTGAAAACGAGCGAATCCCCATGGCTCGAAGAAATCGGTAAAATACCCGACGAATGGGCTCCCGCATGCGCCGGATTGGGATCTCCTCCGAGGAAAAATTCTATGCCATTGGCGATGCCATCATGATCGGGATCGGCGCCAAAAGCAGCAGCTGCACCGCTCAGCCCCATCTCCGCGGCCCAAACGTCAAAGCCAGACGCCGGGGGGAGCGAGGCTAACAGGCCGTCGGCCATTTTGTCGGCTAGCAACTGGTTGCCCAAAGCCGTCGGATGAACCCCGTCATACGTGAGCAACCCATTGCGATGCAAGGTGACGAAACTGCCATCAAGACGAATCCCAAAATTGTTGTTTTTCCAATAATTGACGAATGCCTGCCGCAAGTTGACGAAGGTGGCACCGGTATCTGTCGAGACGGTTTGGACGATGGCGCTGAATTGATCGATAGCCGGGTCTAACGAATCATCTCCGATCGGCGATTCGTTATGGGCGGCAGGTGTTGCAAAAATCAATCTCACCCCCTTGGCTGCGGCGCTGGCCGCGAGGTCGCGCAACGCCTGTTCGTAGGTTGCGGCCGAGGTGCCTCGCCACCAGACGTCGTTGATGCCGATGAACACCACCGCAATCGTGGGCTGATCCGAGGTGAGCAAACTCGAGAAGGAGGCTTGCGGCACACTGCCCGGATAACCACTGTCCGGGCTTCCGTCCCGCACCTGCAGCACTCCGCCACCATTGATGCCGCGGTTGATCAACGTGATGGACTTGCCCTGGGTGCCTGCTCCCGTGGAAAGCGCCGTATCGAGCAGACTGATGTACCCGTTGAGCCATGTGATCGAATCACCGAAAAACACGATGCGCGTTCCGTCTGTTAGGGGCGATCCAGCTCTAGTTAGATCGAAGCAACCGCTGGATGTATAACTGGTGGCGCGGGTTGCAACGGCGGCCGGCGAGAGATCGTACGGAGGGAAAATGGCCGTCACAGCGGTGCCTGTGGGCACCACTTCGCCGCTGTCGAGCAGGGTGGCGTGATAAAGGCCTGCGGCGAATCCCTCGGGGTTCATGAAGCCGATCCTAGCAATTTGGCCAGCGACGAGGCCATCCGCAGAATCTCCGAAATAGACCCCGTTGCTGCCACCACCACCAAGAGATCCCTTCCAATCGTAGATGACCAACTGCCTGTTACCCGTCCAAGCGGTCGTCGAACTATTCGCAAAGCGTGCAATCGTGGTGCCGTTGCCCAGAAAAATGCTGGCATCATCAGCGAGAGCCAAAGTCCCCATGGTATCCGAGTGCCCGGCAAAATTCAACGAGGCACCGCCGGAAAGCGTCAGGCTGGAACCATCGTCGATTTGATTGTCGCCCCCCCACAACAGCGTACCGGTATCAGGAAAATGATTGGACATGGGGCCATTGACGGTGATGGCACCGCGCAGGGCGTTGCCGGCCGATTTCTCGAGGCGAACCGGGCCGTTGTTCACCTCGGTGGCGCCGCTGTAGGTATTGGCCAGCGAGCCGCCGATTCGCAGGATGCCGATGCCCCCGGCGTTGATCTTCACCAGACCGTTACCGGCAATTGCGCCGGTGGCATTCATGGTGTTGCCGCCACCGCTATCGATGACCAGTGTGTTGCCGTTAAGATCCAGCGGCACCGCAAACCCTCTGCTCGCCCAATAGGTCTGCGTGATTCCCACCAATCGGCCCGAATGCCCCGTTCCCACCACTGCGTCAATATTGATGCCACCATCAACCAACGGCCCCAACCCATTGCTGATATCCACCGGCGTCGGCACAGCGATAAAGGACACCCCGGCCGTCTGGCTCACCGTAATCCCATCACTGATATCCGTGGCGGTGAACAGCGCCGCACCTGTCGTGAGCGAACTCACCGAGAAACTCACCACCCCGGATGAATCGCTGAAGCCAGACGCCACCGAGATCACGTCAGCCAAACTCCGACTCGAGACAAGAGTCACCGTCTTGCCTGCAACCGGACCAGCTGAATCCAACAATGTAACGGTTACCGTGGCGCTGCTAACCCCGTCCGCCATCACTGCGGCAGCTGACGCCACCACCGTGGACATTGCCGCAATCGGCGGGAGAGCCGCTCCCACCACAACCACGCTGCCACCACCTGTGACAAAACTGCTAGAAGAGGTGTAGTTGCCGGGAGGCATATTCACACCGTTCACGCTCAGCTTTGTGAGCGTGAGCAGTCCCCCGCTGCCGGTATCCACGGTGTCCCCGGCTTTGATAGTGAGCCCGCTGATCGTCTCGGAAAAGCCTCCAAGTATCAAGTGGAACGCCCCGCTGCCGCCGGTGCTGGTGATCGTCGATGCGTCGTTGATCTGGTCGCTATTGAGCAATTGGATGCATGCGACGGCACTGGTATTGACGGTGATCGAGCCAGCCAGGGCATCCACCCCGGAGACTTTGTTCAATTGAACCCTGCCGTAGTTGATCGTCACTGAGGCAGGTGTATTGGCGAGAGTTCCACCTAACCGAATATCGGGTGTCCAGCTGGCGTCACTCCGCCCTTGCAGAAACAATGTGCCCGGCCCGCTTATCGCCCCATTGTAGATTTGCGCGTTGCCACCACCATTGTTGATCGTAAACTGATAACCGTTCAGATTGACGTTAGCCACCGATGTGGTGCCGCCCCACCACGTTGTCGCGTTGCCCGTCAACCGGGCCGGACCCGCTCCGACGACGGCATCCAGAGTAAGCGTCAAATTGCCACTGATATCATCGCGATCCACCGTGGCAAAACTCCAGATCGGACCAACTGTGCTGCCAATCAGATTCTTGGCCACCACCTGCCAATGGTAATTCGTCAGCGAAAGCACCGCAGTGGCGAGGTTGTACTGATACCCTCCAACGTTTGCTGTGGGAGTCACCGGTTTGGGACCAGCCGCCATCCACAGATAGACGTCATAACTTGTCGCGTCGCTGGCGGGGGCCCAGCTGAGACTAGCAAAAGTGGCCGGTTGAACTGTGGCCGTGCCATCGACCGGCACCGGACTGGCAGGCACTCCGGGTGCCTGCGTAATGACCGGCGGACCAAAGTTGTCCACATCTATGTAGCCAGTGCCGGTGACAAACCCGCTGCTGGCAGTATAGGCCCCTTTCGGCTGGCTAATGCCGCCAACACTCAAACGGGTGACTTTGAGAATGCCTCCGCTACCGGTATCCACCGTATGGCCGGCTTTCATCGATAAAGCGGCGATCGTCTCATGAAACCCACCCAATTCCAGATGGAACGCCCCGCTGCTGGCGGTGCTGGTGAGCGTCGAAGCATCGCTGATCTGGTCACTCTGGAGCAGTTGGATACGCACGGTGCCGCTGGTATTCACGGTGATGGCCCCGGCTAGGGCATCCACTCCCGCACTCTTATTCAGGGTGACTCGCCCTTGGCTGATGATGACGCTTTCAGGGCTGTTAGAGCCACTCCCACCCAGCTGGGCGTCGGGGCTCCAACTGGCATCGCCCCTCCCAACCAGACGCAGGCTGCCGGGCCCGCTGATGGCACCATTGTACGTCTGTGCATTGCCACCACCCGTGTCGATGTCCAACTCGAAGCCATTCAGATTAACGTTAGACGCGGCAGTGGTCCCGTACCACATCACTTTCGTGTTAGCCGTCAGGCGCGCCGAGTTACCGCTGCCCACAGCCGTATCCATGGCTTGAGTTAGGTTTCCAGCCAGGTCGGTGACGCCGGCCAATGCGGTTGGGGCGGCCACATGCATGGCGGCAACACCCAGCCATATCAGGCTGCGGGCCAAACGCGGGGGACTGTTGCGATTGATGGCAAATATGGGCGCTTGATCGGCATGACTGATACACGAAGCAGTTGACATGGCAGTGGCTCGGATGGAGAGTTGAATCATTGAGGCTTGGGATTCTAACATGAGTAAAAAGTTAGATGATTGCTTTGTCAGAATACCCGTGAATTCTGCGGGATACCGCCGTTAGTGACCTAGAGAAAAATCCGTGTTTCGAGATGTACAATGATTGGATAGCAACGCCGATCATGCCCCATAGTGTTGCCTTAGTAGGAGGATAGGCTTCTAGCCTGTCGTTTCATGCACAGACAGGCTGGAACCACTGTCTTCCATCACAGGCAAGATGCCTATGTTCCGCCAGAGAGCGCCACATGGATTGTATCGCCCATCAAGCCCGCTTTTTCCATCCAGCCGCCACCTTGGGCTTGAACGTCGAGGCCGGCAATTCATCATCAAATTCCGATCGTTGGCCGATGCCGCGCAGCAGCGAACTGATTTCCTTGGCCTCTTCCAACAACTCAACCAGCCGTTCCTGGGTGAGGTCGGACTGCTTGAGATCGGCCTTGACCCTCGCATCGCGGCGCTGCAAGACCGTGGCTGAGAGCATGGCCAAGGCATGTTCCGCAGCCAGCATCCCGTCACTGAGCCCGCCCTCGATAACCGCCATATCCCCTGCCCTCAATGCTAACCGATCAGCCTCGGGCAGGCTGCTCAAGAACGTGTTGACCGCTGCGTGGGACGTGGGGTCAGGGGCCCCGGCAAGGATTTTTTCCAACAACGGAATCCCTTCCAGCCAGCGCTTCGCCTCATGCAAGGATTCAAATTGACCGGCTAAAAAGTGCTGGGCCGGTGCCGAGGTGAGCGCTAGATGGCATAAAAATCCGACGTTCCGGTGCAGCGGCGTCGGCTCGGCAGCCGCTTCGTATTCCGGCTCAGCCTGCCGTCCGGTGCCAGCCGCGCGCTGGGATTTTTGCTGCGGCTTTTGCAGCGCCTTGGCAATCGCCCCGCGCAGGGCCGCTACCGACGTCTGCATGTGCGTGGCCACCACGTTGATCTGGTGATCGCGCGCCACCGCATCGGTCATCGAGGCTAACAATTCGACGCACTCGCCGGCCAGCGTCCGCCGGGCCGCCGCGCTTTCAAACGCCCCGTTAGCCTTGGCCCGTCCAAGCTTGAAATCAAAAAACTCCCGCGCTTTTCCCAACAACTCGCGAAAGGCCTCGACACCATGTGCCTTGATAAAGGTATCCGGATCGTCTCCTGCAGGCATTTCCACCACCCTAACAGAAAGCCCCTCCGTCACCAACTCGCGAAACGCACGCTCGGAGGCTGCGATGCCTGCCTTATCGGCGTCATAGCACAGCAGCACGCTCGACGTATAACGCCGCAGCAAATGCGCATGCTGAGGGGTGAAGGCGGTGCCGAGAGGGGCGAGTGCATGGTCGATGCCCAGTTCATGACACGCAATCACGTCGATCTGTCCTTCGCAGAGCAGAGCGGATTTTTCCCGAAGGATCGGCTTTTTCGCCCGGTCCAGGGCAAACAGAACGTTAGACTTTTTGAATATGAGGGTCTCGGGTGAGTTGATATATTTGCCGCTGTTCGGGTCTTCCCGCAATTGGCGGCCGCTGAAGGCAATCACATCGCCCATCTCATTGCGAATCGGAAACATCAACCGGTCGCGGAATCGAACGTACAACCCGGAGTTTGGGTCATCCGGATTACGCAGCGCGGCCAAGCCAGAGGCCACCAACTCGCGGCCGCTAAACATTTTTGCCCGTGCCCAATCGAGAAACCCCTTTGGCTGCTCCGGCATCCAGCCGACCGACCAGTTAGCCGCCATTTCCCGCCCGAATCCACGTCCTTTCAGATATTCCCGGGCGTGGATCGCCGCCGGATCCTTCAGCAAGCACTCATGCATATAGGCTGCCGCCTCCCGGTGCAGATCCAGCAAACGCCCCCGCAAGCGCCTCGCCTGGTCCGCCTGTGGATCGAACACCTCCGCCTCCAGCGCAATGTTGGCCCGGGCCGCCAGCTTGCGCAGCGCTTCCATGAATGGCAGGTTCTCGTATTCTCGCACGAAGCTCACCACATCCCCACCCTTGCCGCACCCGAAGCATTTAAACGTCTGGCGTGCCGGATTCACTGAAAATGACGGCGTCTTCTCGCTGTGAAACGGGCAATTCGCCTTGAACTGGCTACCTGCCCGCTTCAGCGGCACATACGTGCCGATCAACTCCACGATATCCGTCGCGGCGAGGATTTTCTCAATGCTGTCTTTGGAGATCTGTGACACGGGCTCGGCTGGCCCGCCCACTATGACCCGTCCACCTCCCAAAACAACGCCCGAAAGCCAAAAATTTCTCTTCACTCACTCGAATGTCTTGCCAAACCTCCCCTCCCTCGCTATTCATCCCCTCCCCGACCGCCTCCAACCGGCGCTCGCCCCTCCTCAATTCGCGCGCTTAGCTCAGTGGTAGAGCACATCCTTCACACGGATGGGGTCGCAGGTTCGAACCCTGCAGCGCGCACCATTTTTTCCTTATACTTACAAGGAAACCCGGTTTTGGTCCGATGGAAATCCGATGAAACCGACCTCGCCCGCGACGGGACCGGAACTGTGATGCCTCCGACGTGGGCCATTCGAAAGTTCACACCCACCGGAAATGGGAATCTCTCGCTTCGCAGTCGATTTTCGGATGCGATTTTTCAACTCTCCTTCTGAGGAGGTTGAGGATTGCCCCATTACCGACCGGTTTCACCTGGCCCGAGTTTCTTATCATGAGGCTGCAGCCCTTGATTTTGCAGGGATCCGTAT
>JBAXCM010000192.1:0-8318 GCA_037141475.1 Verrucomicrobiota bacterium
CGACGAGGGCACGGAAGACAAGGCGTCCGATGCGACCGAATCCATTGATGGCAATAGTAGTCATGACTGTGTATTTGGGGGTGCGTTAGGGAAAGCGCCGGGCAGTGTATCCGCCCGCGCCGCGGGATGCTAGTCAAAAATTCCCAACCGTCAACTCTGCCAATGGGAAAACGCGGATACGCCCCGCAAATCACAAAATCCGCGCAGTTCGGGGGGGGCTTGCACCCCTTAATCCTGTTCCAGTCGCCAGCGCGGTGCTGTTCCCACAACTGGCAGTTACAGCATCACCTACAACCCCACCCTCCAAAACTGTGCCACCCACCGGGATGCACGCCGCCCGTTCGGCAGTTTCCGCTTGCAGGTGGCCCTGCACGTGGTCTTCCTAGACTGGTTCCGCTGCCCCTTTTGCGGCGAATCTATCTGCCGCTGAGGTCTAAAGATGCGGGTGCCATCTGTTAGAATGTTAGTTTCCGGCCTCGATGGCCCGGATCACCTCGGCAGCGACCTTGCCGCGGGTTTCGCCTGATTCATGTTTGGTGGTTTCGCGGGCTTGCCACTTCGCTTGCAGTTGCTTGAGTTGGGGCAGGATAGGGCGGGCGGCACTGCCGTATTGCTGAAGCAGGGGCAGCAGTTGAATGGTTTTGCAGCCCCAACCGTTTTGAGTTTTGAAGTATTCGATAAATGCCGGCAACCCCTCGACAAGGCGGTTTTTTGCCAGATACTTGAAGGCCGCCAAGCGGATTTCCTGGGCAAACATTTCGCCGCTGGGAGGGGTCTCGCTGGCCACCTTGAGAATTTCCGGCAACAGGATTTTAAGTTCGTCGGAACTCAGGGTTTTGAAAATCGTCTGCATCGCATATCCAGTCAGCCCATCATCACTTGCTAGCAATTTTCGAATCGTCGGATAGAGCAAGTCCCGGTCAATCCCATCGAGCGAATCCACCAGCAGTCCCTTGGTCCGTGGCACATTGTCCACGTAAAGCGCGCGGAACAACGCAAACGACAGGTACTTTGCCTCCATGTCTCGCGCATCAGCCGGATCGGTAGCCTGCGCGAGCTTGAGCATCGTGGGCACCGCCTTGCGAGCCGGTTGGCCGATGCCGGTTAGGGCGAAGCCAGCCCGGGTGCGCAGCCACATGTCCTTGGCGGAGAGCAGACCGATGAGCGCATCCGTGGCGGGTGCCGCGCGACCCTCGAGGTATTGCAGTGCGAGACAGGCACCGTACTGGGTGTTGAGGTCCGGCTTTCCTAGCAATGAAATCAACTCCGGCACCACGTCGTCCGGGCGTTTGGAGAGGGCCTTGGCAGCGCGCTGGCGGACGACCGGTGACCACGAGGCCAGAGCATCGAGCAAGACCTCTTTGGTCATGGCGGCGTAGGCGAAATCGGCGGGGCCGTAGGTGAAGCCCTTGCCATAAGCGAGCACCTCCTGCAAATCCTTGCCCGCGAGTGGAGTGGCCGGATTGGTGTCCTTGCCGGTGATGTGGAGGCGCTTGAGAGGCAGCGCGTAATGCAGGACGAACAGCCCCGTCATGTCCCAGCCGCCGTATTGGTGCTCGGCGCTGCCGCCGGCCGGTTCGCCGGCCTTGCCTTGATAGATCGCAGTGCCGTCCCAGCGTCTGGCAAGGTCGTAATACCAGCGGAGTTCCTTCAAATAGGCAGCCACCGCCTGCGGACCGGCGCGGTTGGCACCCAACGCGCCCCACAGGAAACTGAAATAGTTGCCGGTGTGCCCGTATTCCTTTTCGCCGTAGGCGGCAGTGGCGAGCCGTGAGAAGAAGGCCGCGGGTTCTGCTTTTCCCAACAGATCGAAAGTGACTGCAGCAGAGGCGCTTTTGCCATTGTCATCATGGAGGAGCGAGTAGGGCGGGTGATCGCCGTACGGAATGGATCCCTTCCCGACGTAAAAGCCGAAGAACTTGGCGGAATTGGCGACTGCGGTGGTGACCACCGGCTCGGCGACGCCGCACTTTTGGCCCAGCACCAGCGACATCCAACAAATCAGGCCAGCCTGGTTGATGGCACCGTAGCCGCCAAGAGTGCCGTTGTTACCGGCCACCCGCATGCCGTGGCCCCAAGTGCCGGTGTAGCCCTGGCCAGTGGCGATTTTCACAGTGAGTTCACGGATGGCGGGCAGCACGTAGGCGTCGTTGGTTGCGAGATAGTATTCCGTTAGAAAAAGGTTGTCGTAGCCCCAGGACCAAGCGTACATGCCCTCCTCCATTTTCACCTGCAAGTCTGGCGGACCGACCTTGTGGGCGTGGGCCTTGACGGCATCGAGGTATGCGGGGTTGCCGCTGGCGAGCAGGGCAAGGGCATTGATATTGGCCGGGATGCGCCCTTTGCCGGCTTCAATCCCCGACCTCATGATGGCGCGGCAGCCTTGCTCAATGAGTCGCTCGGCCTTGGGGCAGGCGTATGGCGAGGTGTCGCTGTAGCTGCCGAGCACCTGCAGCGGCACAGTCACCTCGAGCTGCGCGCCCTTGCGCCAACACAGCAGGTTGAGCCGGCCATGGTTGGCCTCGGTTTCCGCCGGCGCGATGGCCTCACCGAATGCCCGCCTTGCGTCACTGGTGAACGGCTTGCCATCGATGCCCAGAATCACGTCGTCGAGTGCGAGCACTCCGTCAGCCGGCGAGCCGGGGTCGATCTGAGTGACGCGGATTTGGCGTGCATCGGTGGTGTCGAGGCCGCGACTGAACAACCATCCGCGGGCACCGGTGGGCCCCAGCGTCCAGTCGTGGCTCGCTGCGGGACCACCTCCTTTAGTTAGATCCGGAGCTGCTGCCAGGGTCTGGAACGTCGCGGTCAGCGACTCGCCCTTGCGCCACAGGAGGATGCTGAAAGTCCCGTCTTTGTCGTAGAGCGCCGCATCGTCCACAGTGCTGCGAAAGGTATCGATGACGTTATTTTCGAACGGTTTGCCGTTGACGCCGAGGATCACATCACCGACGAGCAATTTCCCTTCGGCGCCGCTGCCCTTGGCGATTTGACTGATATAGATTTGGCGGGCATCGGCACCCTTTTCCTCGAGTCCGTTAGGGATGCCGGACACCCCTTCCCAGCGCAGCGAATAGCCGCTGGTCTTGGCCTCCGGTTGCTCGCCCTTGGTGAAGTCCATCACCCGGGGCAACGGCGTCAGGGTGGCCGCCGTCATCCGGTCACCCAACAATCCAGCACAGCAGAAAATCGCACATGAGTATAGGAATCGGTAAGTCATAGGAGTGGAGAAGAGTTTCAAAACAAGTGGAAGGGGGCGGATTTCAGGGGCCCGAATCCTCGCTCATTCCTTGCGTTTGAGCAGCGGAAAGAGGACCACATCGCGGATGGTTGGGGCGCCGGTGAGCATCATGCACAGGCGGTCGAGGCCGATGCCGATGCCGCCAGCGGGGGGCATCCCGTGTTCGAGGGTTTCGATGAAATCGTAATCGACCTTTTGGGTTTCCTCGCCGGACTGGTGTTCGAGGCGCTCGCGTTGGACGTCTGGGTCGTTGAGTTCGGAATAGCCTGGGGAAATTTCCTGGCCGTTGATGATGAGTTCGTAAACCTCGACGGTATTGCCGTTAGGACTGACCTTGGCCAGGGGGACGAGTTGGCTCGACACCCGCGTGACGAAGCACGGATCGAAGGTTTTTTCCTCAACGAGTTTTTCGAAAACCTGTTGGATCACCTCGTAATCCTCCATCTCCGGAGAAAGCTGGACGCCGAGGGTGCCGCAGCGCTCGCGACGAGCGACGGGTGTGAGGTCAAAGAAATCCGCGCCGGCGGCGGCGGCGATGAGGTCGTGATAAGCGGCGCGGCGCCATGGGCGGGCGAGGTTGATGGTGCGCAGGATGTTGCCGGCGTCATCTTTGTGGTCGATTTGCAGGCCACCGCAGAATTTTTCCGCTAGGTGGCAGACGAGTTCCTCGACGAGGTCGGCCATGCCTTCGAAGTCGGAGAACGCCCAATAGGCTTCCAGCATGGTGAACTCCGGATTGTGGCGCCGCGAAATCCCTTCGTTTCGAAAACTCCGATTGAGCTCAAACAACTTGGTGAAGCCACCCACCAGCAGCCGCTTGAGAAATAACTCGGGAGCGATGCGCAAGGTCAGAGGCATGCCCAGTGCATTGTGATAGGTCTCAAACGGGCGGGCCGCAGCACCACCGGCGACGTCCTGAAGCATCGGGGTTTCCACTTCCAGGAACCCGCGATCCTGCAGGAATCGCCGGATCTCGGCAAGCATCAGCGAGCGCTTCACAAACAACGCCGCACTCTCCGGATTGCCCATCAAATCCAGATGGCGCTTGCGATAAATCTGCTCGCGGTCAGCCAACCCATGCCATTTGTCGGGCATCGGCCGCAATGCCTTCGAAAGCACCGTGAACGCGGCCACCTTGATCGTCGGCTCACCGGTACGGGTGATGAACGTTTCACCCTCAACGCCGATCCAGTCCCCCCGATCCAAACATTTCCACACCGCCGCGTCATGCTCTGACAAATTTTTGGTCCCGACGTACCCTTGAATCGAGCCGTGAATATCCCCCACCTGGATGAAGCACGACTTCCCCATGTCGCGCAGTGCGCTGATGCGTCCGGCCACCTTGACGTGCAAGCCTTCGGCAAAATCCGCCTGCAGGGCTGCGGGGGTGGTGCTCACGTCGAAGCGCGCGCCGAACGGATCGACGCCGAGTTCGCGCAATTTGGCGAGTTTATCGCGGCGCACGGCGATGAGTTCGGCTTCAGTGGATGGGTGGGACTGCGGGGGGACGGCGTCGCTCATGGCAAGGCAGCGTTTAGGCGGATTGCGCCATGGAAGCAAGCCCGGCTTTGAGCCACCCTGCTGAAGCATTCACTCGGGCACTGCTGCCCATGGGGGGGCCACTCAGGGATCGCCCCTGCCATCCCGTCCCACAGCTGTCCCATGCCCCAAAATATTTCTCACACCCACAGGATTTACTTGCTCAGTCGCCGCTTTGTATCGCAAAGTCAGGCATGACGACGCGCGAAGAGGCTGTGGAACAACTGCGGGTGATCCGTACCATGATGGAACGGGCGACAATTTTCCGGGCTTTATCCGGGGAAACGGCGCTGATGGGTGGTGCCGCGGCGTTGGCGGCGGCATGGATGTCCGACGGAAAGTGCGGGTGGTCTTGGGCGTATTACTGGCTTATCGGCCTCGGGTTGGTGCTCATTTTCAACGTCATTCAAATTCTGCGTGCCAGTTCCGCCCGCCACCGGGTGTTTTGGAGTACCGGCCTGCGCACAGCCTTGCGCGGGGCGTTTCCATCGCTGGTGGCTGGCGGTTTTCTGGGCCTCCTTTACGTCCGGATTGGCGTCCCCGAACAGACCAAAGTGGCCGCCAGCATTTGGATCCTCAACTACGGCATCGCGCTGCTGGCCATCCGCGAGTTCGCTCCCCGCTCAATGATCTGGCTGGGTTGGGCGTTTGTCACCTTCGGGCTCCTCTGCCTCGGCGGCCTGACGTATCTGAGCGGGTTTCTCTCCCACACCGTCGCCACCCTCAGTGCCTCACACCTCATGGCTATTGCTTTCGGGGGCTTCCACCTCCTCTACGGCGGCATCATCGTCACCACCAGTCGCCGCGACGAATCCCCGCCATGATCGATTTTTCCCAGCTCGACAAACTCATTCACGAGAAAGGCCGGCTCTCGATCATGACGCTGTTGGCTTCCCGCATCGATCCGTGGGCGTTCCAAGACCTCAAGGGCCAATTGGACATGTCCGATGGCAATCTTATCACCCACCTCCGCACCTTGGAGAAAGTCGGCTTTATCGGCGGCGAAAAACTCACCGGTGATGGCCGCCCACAAACGCTCTACACCCTCACCACCACCGGGCGCGACGCATTCATCGCTTACCTCGCCATCCTCGAGAAAATCCTCGACCTAGGAAAATAACCCCTCCCCATAGGAAAAATTCCGCTATCCTTTTTGCTTGCCGAAACCAACTTTGCGTCACAAAGTCAATCGCAAGCCCGAATCGGAAGTCGGGTTTTTTTGAATCATCAACTTTGCCTCACAAAGCCATGAATGTAACATTGGAACGCAGCCAAGCCAGACCGCCAGTCAGGACGACCGAAGTGCGAATGGCAAAAACCTATGGGATGGACAGCGATGCCCGCAGCGCGCTGGCTGCCCTTGAGCAACTCTCCGCTAGCGGCCGGGTGGCAGTGGCGGGTGGCTTCATGCCCGACCCGGGAGTCCGAGCGCACTTAGCCAGACTTGGCATCGTCGAACAGGTGACAGAAGCGGATTTTTTCAAATTTCGGCACATCGTCATTCCTTATTGCGGGGTGCCCCCCCGCGAACGGAAGGCATGGGAGGACACCGATCATCCATTATGTGATCTGACCGCGCCGCTGGTGCGGCGGGCACAAGTTGCACTCGGCTTGCTTCGGATGGAGGGCGCACAGGCCCTTGTCATTGGCCGCCACGACGATCCGGAAAGCCAGGCGCTGGCCAGAGTGACACCGGGCACAAAGATCATCGAAGACACCACCGACACCGCACGCTTGAAATTCTCCCCGGCCTTTGGCGTCGTTTGCCAAACCACACTCTCCCCGCGACGTGCCTCCTGGCTGCTCCAACAATTGCGCATGCGCTACCGGGATGCCACCGTCACCTTCCTCAATACGGCCACACCAGCCATGTGTGCTCGCGAGGCCGCCTTGGAAAATTTGCTAGATTGGTGTGATGCCGTGGTGATCGTCGGCCAACCCGGCGAAGCGTCCTGCGCCGCCTTGGCCGAGGCAGCGCTGCGCCACGGCAAACCCGCCGTCACCGCCGCATCTCCCTCCAGCCTCGATCTCGCGGCGCTAGCCGGCGCACGGCGACTCGTTCTAACCGCTGGCGCATTTGCCCTCGACGAGCGGATAGAAACCATAGCCGCGATGCTGACCCGTTGATGCCCGATCGCCAAACGCCTGACTTCGAGCGGGAGTCCGAACCGCCAGCGACCCTCAGCGCAGTTTCAGAATGAGCATCCCCGCATCCTTGACGCGGTCAATGACGGCTCGTTCATCCCCTTTTTTGAGGGACGCTGCGGGCTTGCGTTCAATCGCGGTCTTGGCTTCCGGCACGGAGGCCAAGAACGTACACACCACGTTGCCCTTGATGGCATAACTCACGTTGGCGATGCCAGCGCCGCTGCGCTGATCTTCGAGGCGTGCATTGACGACCCCGACGACCCAGCCGGTGAGCAGATCGACGAGAGGTCCACCCGAGTTGCCGTGCTGGACGGGGACGGTGGTTTGATAATGGTTTTTGCTGTCATTGATGCCGGTGACACTGCTGATGCGCCCGTCGGTGAATTTGGGCTCGACGCCCTGGACCTGAGGGTTTGGATAACCAATGGTGAACACCGTTTGGCCGAGCTTGAGCTCCGCTTCCCCTTTGGAAACCGGCAACCATGAAGGGGGCGTCGAAGTCGCCTTCAACAGCGCCAAGTCGTTGACCGTATCGGTTTTAACGATCTTGGCGGAAATGACGGTGCCGTCCCGCAGGCGCAGATCCACCGTGGTGGCCGAGCCGACGACATGATGATTGGTCAGCAACCAGCCATCGGCGGACACCCAGAAGCCGGAGCCGAATGAGGCGTATTTGCTGAAGTCGAAGCCGGACCCGGGACTGCCATCAGGGGCCTTGGGATCTTTCTTGGCCAAGCCTGGCATCAGCTCTTCAGCCTTGCGCCCGTGGGCTTCCAACCAATGGGACAAGGTGGCATTGTTGCCAATCCTCTTGATCAGATGGGTTGCGGCGAACTTGTCCTGTTCCTCCTTGGACTTGCGTTCCTTGGCATCCTCAGGCAGCAAACTCATCTCATTGCGGACGTTTTCGAGTTCTGCAATGAAGGCGGTGGCGGCTTCCTCGTCGCCCTCAAAAAGCGTCTCCGCATAATACTGGCGCATCTTGGTCCGTTGGGCGGTCATATCGGCTTCTTGTCTGTTCCGCTCCGCACGCATCGCCTCCTGCTCGGCCTGCTCCTGTTTGTCACGAATGTGTTTCGCCTGATCGAGCTCCTTTTCCATCTCCTTTTGCTTGGTTTCAAGGCGCTCAAGCTCCTTATCCCGGGCCGATGGCTCACCCGCAGCAGGTTTGGCAACGGCAGCCGGCTTGGTGACCGATGCGGGCTGCGCGGTGCCGGCTGGCGGACCTCCGGGGTTGGCGTGCTGGATCAACCAAAGCAATCCGAAAATGAGCATGGCTCCGATAGTTAGGACGCTGCCAATGAGAACCTTATCCCGGATATCGCGGTTATGCTCCGCCCTCGTCACCGGTGTGGGTACCGGATGCCTCTGGCCTGCCGGTCCGGTCCGG
>JBAXCM010000193.1:0-8254 GCA_037141475.1 Verrucomicrobiota bacterium
GCTATAAACGGGCATGATTTTCCTACAATTGCAGGTGTGGATCGATCCGATTCGACGCGATGGCCCGGAGGCGATGGCGGTGGACGAGTGGCTGCTGGAAACTGCGGTGGCACCGGTGTTGCGGGTCTATCAGTGGGACGGCGAGTGGGCTTCTCTCGGGTATTTTGGCGCTTTGGAGCAAGCTCGAAACTCGCTACCGGGTGTGAATTGGGTGCGGCGATGGACCGGTGGCGGAGTGGTCGATCACCGGTCGGATTGGACCTATTCGGTGGTGGCTCCGAGTGGCGAAGTGCTGGCAACAAGGCGAGGAGCGGAGAGTTACCGGTGGATTCACGAGGCGCTGCTGGTAGCGCTGCAGAGCGAACTGCGAGGCGTTTGTCTGAGTGCGGGCGAGGCTCAAACCGGTGCCGCCATGTGCTTTGACAATCCGGTCAGCCACGACCTGGTGGCCGCTGATGGCCGGAAACTCGCCGGTGCAGGCCAGCGGCGAACACGCCACGGCCTGCTGCACCAAGGATCGGTGGCCCTTGCTTGCGCGGAGGTGACGTCGCCGCAACGGGCTGAATCCCTCGCTGCGGAGTTGGCAGCAGACTGGCATCTGTGCGATTTTTTGGTTCCAACGGCCCGTATTTCAGACTTGGTCGGGGAGCGCTATGCCAACGACGCATGGACCCGTCGCCAGTGATGGATGGGAATGACGGACCTAGCACGGCTGCTGCGGTCCGCAGATTCGCGGTGAGAACGCCGCCTCCCCGGGAAGTATTTCCCGGCTTGTCAGAGGGCACTAGGCGAGGTATTTAATGCGGCATGGAACCACTGACTTTCAAGCCGCTTTACATGGAACGGGTATGGGGAGGGCGCGAATTGGAACGCATCTATGGCCGGGAGCTACCCACGGCGAATCTGCCCTATGGGGAGTCGTGGGAGATTGTGGACCGGGAAGCCGAGCAATCAGTGGTGGATGAGGGGGAGTTTGAGGGGATGTCCTTGCATCAACTCTGGAGTGAGCGGCGTGCTGCAGTGTTCGGTGAGGGGTTTGAGAAACACTCTCGATTCCCCCTGTTAATAAAAGTGCTCGACGCCCGTGACGATCTCTCACTTCAAGTCCATCCGCCGGCCCAGCTCGCAGCCAGACTGGGAGGCGAACCCAAAACCGAAATGTGGTTCATCGCCGATTGCACGGCAGGGGCAAAACTCTATGTCGGACTCAAGGCCGGGGTCACTCGGCCGGATTTCGAACGGGCAATCGAAGACGGGTCGGTAGCGGCTTGCGTCCACTCAATCACACCCCGGCCCGGGGAGTCTGTCCTGATCAAATCGGGCCGCTTGCACGCCATCGGAGCGGGATTTCTCATCCACGAAATCCAGCAAAACTCTGACACCACCTACCGCGTGTTTGATTGGAACCGCTGCGGCCTTGATGGCAAACCCCGCCAACTCCACGTCGATGCGTCCCTCACTAGTATCGATTTCAACGACTACGAACCGGCCATGGATGTCCCCCAAGGCGACACGCTGGCTGCCTGCCAGTATTTTAAGACCACACGAAAAACTCTCGAAGGCGGTGACACGATCTCCAACCCCGAAATCGGGAAATTCTCCATCATTGCGGTGGTGGATGGAACCTTGGTGAGTGCCGCTAGCCGCAGGTTTGGCAAAGGCAGCTTCGTGCTGCTGCCACGCGATGCAAAGCCCCTGCAGGCTCAACCCTACGCGAGCGTCCTACAGGTGACCTTGCCTACTGCAGAAGAATGACCGTTGAAACCGCGACTGACTGCGAGATTTCCTGGCTCTCAACATAACTAGACGATTTCGGGCTTTTGCCCTGCCATCGGGTGGGTGATTTCAGAGTCAAAACGGGCGCTGCCTGCTACAAAAAATGTTTTTTTGTGCAACCTCTGGCGATGTGACGGGTTTCCGTTCACGCATGAAGAACTACACACTCAGTTTGTGCGTCGCAGCTGCGGCGCTTTTCACCCTTCCATCCACCAGCTTCGCTCAGGATAAGCCTGCTGGGGATCCACCGGCGCGCGCCGCCCGCGGTGCTCGTTTCAGCCCTGAGGAAAGGCTCAAGCAAATGACTCAGTCACTTACCCTCACTCAGGACCAGCAGGACAAGATCAAGGCGATCCTCGAGAAAAACGCGGCTGCCACGAAGGAACTCTTGAGCAAAGGGTTCCAGAATTTGACGGCCGAAGAAAAAACGAAGATGGGCGAATTGCGGAAAAAGCAGACAGAAGAGATTGACGCTGTGCTCACGGATGAGCAAAAGGCCAAACAAAAGGCCGATATGGAAAAACGCCGTGGCGCAGGCCGCGCCGGTGCCCAGCCCAAGCCTGATCCAGCGAAATAATCCCCCGATTCAACCACTCAACAACGGGCGGGAAGCAGCAGCTTCCCGCCTTTTTCGTGATTGGAAAATCAGCCCGTTAGATAGCGCTTACTTCGATAGATAGGCGCTAACCCCGGAGTGATCGGGAGTCATCGCGGAGTCTCCCATTTTCCAATCCATCGGGCAGACCTCGCCGAATTGTTCGAAGTGCTGGAGGGCATCGATCATGCGCAGGCACTCACCAATCGAGCGGCCCAGCGGCATATCATTGACGACTTGGTGGCGGACGATGCCAGCGAGGTCGATAAGGAACAATCCACGATAGGCAACGAGTTCGCCTGTGACGCTGACCATGCCATGTTCATCAATGGAGCGGTGGCCGGCGAGCACATCGTAGGCCTCCGAGATGGTTTTGTTGATATCAGCGACGAGCGGATAGGTCACGCCCTGAATGCCCCCCTGCTGGCGCGGCGTTTGCAGCCACGTCCAGTGGGCAAACTCGGAATCCGTCGAGCAACCGACCACCTCCACATGGCGTTTTTTAAACTCGCCGAGTTCTTCCTGGAAACGGTGCAATTCAGTGGGACAGACGAAAGTGAAGTCTTTTGGGTAGAAAAAGAGCACGACGTAGCTCTGGCCTTTGAACTGCTCGAGCGAAAAGTCCTCGATGATGGTGGTGCCGGCAACGGCCTTGGCGCGGAACAAGGGGGCGGGTTTGCCAACTAGGACGGACATGGTGGTGTGTGTGGTTAGGAATTAGGATGGGTGTACGGACGGGGAGGCGCGTGGCCTGCACCGCACGTCAGGGAGATAAGCGCGAATGGCCGACGGCGCAAGATCCAACATGGGCAATTTTTTCTCGGAGCCAGTCGCCCGTGCTCCCCTTGGATGAGTTACGGGAGGATCGCTGCTGAGTGGGGCTACTGAGGCGTATCCAAGCATCCGGTGAGCCAAGAATTGCCGCGGCATCCGGCGGGGTGGCCCGCCTCCGCAGTGATGCCGAGGCACGACACGCCACCGCAAAGCGCCTGCAATATCTCCAGTCCCTCGCCGGAAATGAAGCCAACATCTGGAAGGGTATCATCGCTCTAACGAACTCGTCCACGGCCAGCTACTATGACTCAGCAGTTCAGTAAACGACCTCATTTGAGCGAGATGATGCCCATATCAATGCACTGGCCGCCTTGGTCCTGATGGGTGTGGATCGCCACATGCACAGTCGCGCCTGGCTTCAACTTGGCTTTGGCTGCTGGGGCGGGCACGAATGCCTCGAAGTGGGTAGTGAAGCCAGTTTCGGCCAGGGCGGGCAGACCGTCGATGAATATTTCGACTTCGTCATCGTGATGGACCCAGAGGCCGAGGTTGGTTGGGGCGTTGGCAGGGATGAGGATATCGCGCTGCAGCCAAATGTCACTGGTGCGCCACTCGGTGCCAATGGTCGTGCCGGGCGTGCCGGGCGAGCCGAAGCCGGATTTGCCTTCCTTCCACGCGGCTGCATCAAACCCGGGTTTCTCCCAACCGGCGGATGGTTTATCGGTCGTGTAGCGCCAGATGGCGGGTGCCTTGTCGCCTCCAGGCACAACCATGGCGTCTAGTACCGGTGCCTTGGGCTGCGCCGCCCAGATATAGGTTTTGGGATTGGCTTTGTCGGCTCCGGCCCATTTCCGCCACAATGCGGCGTCGTAGAGGAATGGCAGGAACACGCCGCCAACGACCGAGCGTGCGGTGAAGCCGATCATTTTTCCGTTTTGGGTGTTATACCAATCGACCATGGCGCGGCGCTCGGGCACTTGGGAATAGAAGTCGTAGAGTGGCTCGATGATGGCGACGAGGTCCTCCTTCTTGTCTGTTAGGGATGCGCACCATACCGACCAATCGGATTTGGTTTGGGGGCTTCGGCTATCGAGAGGCAAGCCGAAGCGGTTGAGATGGCTGCGGTAGAATGCCATCTCTTTGCGGGCGACTTCGAGGGGGAATGTGTTGAGCCCCAAGATCCGGTCCCACACCAGATTGTATTTTTGGCTCCACGTGTTAGGACGGTCGAAGGCCAGGTTATAGTGGTCACCGTCATCGGCTGCTTTCATCCATTTGAGGGCGAATTCCTTGGCCATGGATTGGTACTTGGTTGCGGTGGATTTGTCGCCGCGCATGCCGGCGAGTTGGCCGTATGCGGCGATGGCGAGGATGGATTTGACTGATAGATTTGAATTATGGGCCAAGTGGCCGGCGAAGTCGTCGGTGCAGAGTTGGTTGGCGGGGTCGAAGCCGACTTTTTCCAGATAGCCGACCCAAGCGGTGAGTTGGGGCCACCATTTGCCGGCGAAGTTGGCGTTGCCATCGACGTGAGCCACAGCGGCAATCATCAGAATGAGGTTACCGGATTCTTCGACGGGCATCCGGTCGCCGTCTGAGCCGCCCATGCCATAGACTTGGCCGTTGGCTAGCGGGTAGGTGCCGAGGTCGTGGGGGGCATAAGGATAGGGCCACTGGGGGGAGGCGCTGTAGTCGAAGGGTGGCACCAGAGTGGCCTTGGCCAGCGACGGGAAAAACAGCAGAAACTCAGGAATCATCGGAAAGTGGACGTCGATGGTGGCAATGCATCCATTCGAGCTATTTTCCTTGGGCATCATCAACGGCGCACCGTTGGCGTCGGCGGCCAAGCCGTTGGCAGCCAGTGCCTGGCGATAGGCCAAGGCGCACAGATAGGCATACTTGGGGCCGCCCAAGCGTTCGGCATCGGCCGCCATCGCGGCATCAAAGGCCGCACAACGCGTGGCAAGCCCCGGGTAATCTTTGACTGCCGAGGCCAATAAATCAGCGGCTTGCGCGCCATTGCGCCGCCAATACGGCTGCAGCTTCTGGCGGAAATACGTCAGCGATGCCACTTCATCGTAGGCAACCATTTGATAGGCGGAGACTGTCTTGTTGACGGTCCCCAGCGATTGGCTCACGGCGATGACGCCGCCGTCTCCGGGTGGATTGGGGCCGTAAGTAGCGGCAATGGTGGGCTTGCCGGTGGTGGCGAAGGCCGTGGCCAATGCCGCACCGTCGCCAACCGTGGCCACCGCCTGAGATGCCGGGGTGGCAATCCATGCATAGCCCCAGTTGATCCGGTGATCGTCGCCGGAGCTGGCCAGAACCGGTTGCGCGACGGTTCCCACTTTGGCTGCGACAAGGCCGCTGGGTTGAGCGGTGGAAGCCTGAATCACGTCGCCGGCATTGGCGGATAATTCGGCGCCTGCGGCCAGATAGAGTGACACCGCGTGGTCCTTGCCGTCGGCCGAGTTGACGTCCCAGACGACGTAGGAGAGCGGCCGGGCGAGCATTTCGATGTCATCCGGGAGCACCGGTGTGAGGAACGTGAGGGTCAGTTGGATTTGCGGGTTGGCAAATGTATAAACCGTGCGGGTGGGAAACAGCCGCATGCCGGTCTGGGGCAGTGCTGGGAGGGTGCTGGGTTGGCCGCCGATCACCCGGAACGTCTGGTCATCGATCCGGATCAATCCTGCAGGCGCTCGACGCTGTTGGTCCAGTGGCGGGTATCTGCAGAGTTGAGCGTATCGGAGGGCGACCAAATACCGAAAAATGGATTGTGGACAATCAACGGCACCATCGGTGGTCGCGGTGCCGGGTTCAATTCACTGGCAGCCTGCAGGCTTGCCGGGCCGGCAAGGGCGAGGCTTGCCACAATGAGCAAGCGGGACATGGAAATGACGGGATGTTTCATGCGGGGGCTGGTTTGTTAGCTGACTGGTGTGATGCGACCCCATGCTAGTACATCCAGCCTGACAGCGTCCACCTCCTTGTTTATGGGGTATTTTGGAGTGGGATGCTCGACCAGCCATGCCGCCATGGGGGGTGCCAAAGTGCCACGGCGAGCGCCTTTGACAAGTCCAAATGAGGATTTCTCTCACCGGTCATGGTGAGCGTCTTATTTGCCGGCTTCGAAGACGCGGAACTCGACGAGATGGACGCCTGGATTGGCGCTATTTTTGAGCATGGTGATGCGCACATAGCGGGCGTCGGTGGGGGCGAATTTGTGCATATCCCCGGTGGCCACTGCGGGCTTGGTGTTGGCACTCATGTCCACCACTTGCTTCCACTCCTTGTTATCGGGCGACACCTCAACCTTGTATTGATAGAAACGGTGACCATCCCAGAACGGGAAAACCTGGGCACGGTCTAGCTTGGTGACCTTGCCCAGATCGACCATCAGCCACTGAGGAGCAGGGCCGGCCCACCAGGCCTTGTTGATGTCGACGGTGCCATCGACGGCATATTCGCCGATGTAGCCACCTTCGGTGCTGGACACGGTGACGGGGCGGCCGGTGGTTAGGTTCGGGGCAAAATCGATCCAGTTGTAGGATGCCTTCCAGAGTTCGCCGAGTTTCTTTCCATCCACAAACAAGGCGGCCTTGATCGTCGCGGACATTTTCGCAAGTTCAAATGGCGCGGTGTAAGCGGGTGAGTCTGCGGCGGGTTCCTTGTCGTCGAGGGTGTATCGGATGGTGCCGGCCATGGTCGATTTGAGAGTGACGGTGAGCGGATCGCCATAGCGGTTGCCGGCGGTGGGCAGCAGGCCGCCGGTGACGCTGCCGAAGACCGGCATGAGGTGGTATTCGCGGCTCCAAATGGCACCCAGCGGCTTGCCGGCGGCATCGAACAGGCGTGCCTTGAGGGGCACCTTGTCGGCCTTGGCGTCGCTGAGTTTGATCGGGCTGGCGTAGAGCGCGGAATCTGCGGTGGGTGCCTTGCCATCGAGGGTGTAACGGATCTTCGCGCCATTCAGATAGGTGCCGAGTGCGACGCTGGATTTCTCATCGAAGGAGAATTTGGGGAGGATGCCCGATCCTTCGTCGCCCTGGCCGCCGCCTTTGAGCCACGAGTTGAGCGTTTGGACGAGGGCGTTTTCCTGGACGACCATGCCGCACATCAGTCGGTCCAGCATGCCATCGGTGGCCTCCAGTCTGCGGGCCAGATCCTCGTAGGGCAGCATGGCGTATGGGTTCCAGATGCGCTCGTTGCGCGGCGATACCTTGTAGCGCAAAAATGGCACGGCCGATTGGCCGGACAATTCCCACAGCACCAATTGGCCGCCGAGCATCAGCTTGGGGTCCATTTCCTTGGTCCAGGCATTCCACAGGTACACGTCTTTCACGGGCTGATAGACACAGGGCGTCCATGTCACCTGAATCACCGGGCGGCCCTGCTTGAGGTAGTCCATAGTCGCGCCGTTGTTGCCGTCGATGTGCCAGAGCATGATGGCGACGTCATTGGGCACGCGGGAGGTGAGCGGGGCGTCCTGCCAGACAATGGTTTTCTTGCCGTGTTTCTTAACAATTTCGTTCACCTTGGCGATGTGCCAGGCGAACATATCATTGCCGTCCTTGAGGCCGTTAGTAGCGCGAAACTCCTTGGAATTGGCATCGCGGCTGATTGGTTCGATGTTGCACTCATCGCAGCCGATGTGGATGTAGGGGGATGATTTAAAGACATCGGCGACTTCTCCGAGGAGGGTGTCGAGGGCCGGATAGAGTTTGGGATTGGTCATGTTCATGACTGCGACGTCGGGGCCGAACACCTCTGGCAGGTCGCGGCGGGCCGCCCCGCTGTGGCCCATGCATTCAATTTCCGGCACAAACGTCACGCCGCGTTCGTCGGCGTAGCGGACGAGTTCCTTCCACTCAGCAACGCTGTTGACCTTTGGCACCGGGCCGCCGCGGGTGGAAATGTTGGTTTTACCTAACTGCGGATAGGCGGTCGATGGAAACGTCCACGCCTGGTCGTCGCTCATGTGGAGTTGGAGGAAGCGCAGGCGGTAATGGCGCATCATATCCACCACACCCTTGAGTTCTTCGATCGAATTGTGAGGTAGACCCAAAATCCCGGCCACGGAGTGGCCAAAACTAAGCTATGATCTTG
>JBAXCM010000194.1:0-8213 GCA_037141475.1 Verrucomicrobiota bacterium
GTTATCCTTCAAGGTTTCCATGCGCTCGATCTTCCATTTCTGCATGTCCAGATACGGGAAATGCCAGGTGATGAGGAAGGTTGCCGTTGCCTCCTTGCCAGGTTCCAACGTCATCGTGCGGACGATCGATCCGACGAGTTTGTTGCCGGTCGGTTGTCCGGCAACGTCGGCAGGCTCCGGGGCAAAGGCCGAATCCGGCAAATTACCGGCACCAACGGACACGTTGGCCCGATCCGATGATTGGGATTCCAACAAAGCGATGGCCATAGTGCCCATGTCCAAGGGTTGCTTGAGATCCGCTTCCGACATGAATTCGGGCTTCAGGAGCTTTTCTGCAGGGCCGTCCTTAACGTCGCTATGAATGAGCAGCATCCCATTCTCCCGTTTTCTAATGTTGCGGCGGTTGGCAGCATTGCCGGGGGTGGAGAAATGGCACACGGCATTTTCGAGCCAACCTGCGAGGCCCACTTCCAGTTTGGTGTTACCGGTGTTTTTAACCGTGTATCGCAGCACCGTTGCCGGCAAGCTGGAGTCATCGGTATGGAGCGGCACAAAGGGCGAAAACGCTTCTAGCGATACCGTGACGGGCAGCTTGGGATCGCGATACTCAAGGTTAGCCAGCGGGTATTCACCGCAAAAGCTGATGTCGGAAAAGCCCGCGTGGGTGAGGGGATGCACCTGTTTTTTGCCATCGAGCGTGATCTCCAAGGCGAATCCCTGCTCGAGCGGTGAGGCCGGCACCAGTGGATTCTGATAGGTGGAACCATCGGTCCTTCGCGGTTGGTTGAAGATATCCCAGTGCCAGAGTTTGCCGTCGCCTCCGAGATAGAGTTGGCCCGCGCAGAGGCCGCCGATGGGCATGCCGATTTTCTCAAGGTCCTTGCCGCAGTACACCGTGCGTTCGCCCCGCGCAAAAAGCGACTTTACCCACTCCGGTGAGAGTTTCTTATCGGAAGGAACAATTTGGTCAAAATCCTCACGGGTGAACGGACCGGCCATCACGGGTAGCCGGGAAAACGCGAAACCGGCGGCAGTAAGCGAGGAGGCTTTTAGGAAGGACCGGCGGTCAAATGCCAGCGTGTTGGATTGGTGGTGCGTTGGTTGTTTGGGGTGCATAGTTTTCTCTTTCAATATGGAGTCACGATAGGGTTGTCGAATATTTTCGGATGAAAGGTTCGTCTTACGGTGTGGGGTTGCCCGCAGCCGCCTTCCAGCTTTGTTTGTCCCCCTGCAACGTTAGACCGCAGTTGCGGTTCAGGTCGTGCTTCACCGTACTCAGATCGATGCCCGAGGTGCCGAGAGTGAGAGTATTGCCGGAATTGATTGTCACCGCCCCACCGGGGCCGACGATCTTGATGCCTCGCCAGCTCAGGTCCGCGCTCAGTGACGCAGTCGTTTTGGCGGCGGTCACGGCGTTGGTCCACCGCGCGATGTCAGCCACGCCGGGCGGGGTGTTCCAGCGTCCTCCGAGGTTGAGATCGGTGGTGTTATCCTGTTTGGTGGGGATGGCTGTGCAGATGGCTGTCGGGATGAGAACCAAGCAGCCCAGAGAGCGATCGAGACTGTGGAGGATTCTCTGGGTTCTGGTGTTGGATTTCATGCGGAATGTGTGGCTATGGGGCGTGGATTGCCTTATTTGAAACTTCGTAACAGGGGGCAGCATGGGGCCTGACGCATGATCCACAATACCCATAAACATGGGTAGTGATCCTCCGGTTTGATTTACGGTAAGTCATGACTCAGGACGCCCCCATGGGCGACCCTTGAACCCAGGAGTGGATTTCGCCTCCACGACCGCCCGCGAAGCATTCATTTTCGCTTTGATGAACTCAAATGGGTGCCTGCCGTCACCTAGAGTCGAGTGACGAGTACCTCCCGGTGAGGCAAGATCGAGGTCATGTGTTCCGAGGCTTGCAGAAACGAGCAATCCACAGCAAACTGGGGCGTGTCTGAGACCAATGAAAACGCGAGGCGGTGGAGCGGGTACGTGTGTCCGGATTGCCGGTTGGTGTTCCGCGTGCCGCGGGACCACGATGGGAGCGGCTTGGTTTGCCAAGGCTGTCGGCGATTGTTGCGCCTCCCCACAGCTGGTGAGCCGATCCCGCCGCTGCTGGCCGAGCCAGCCAAAATCGCCACTCTGGCACCTCAGCCAGTGCCAGCTGACGCCTCTCGAAAGGTGCCGGACTCAGGGCGAAGCAAACACCGGGTTCGCAAACGACGCAGCCCCGAATCCAACAGCGAGACGCCAGAGCGTCCCTCTTGGGAACACGAAAATTCCCGACGCTCCAAGTCAAACGGGTATGAGCGGCGGTCCATGCAGTGGATGTTAGGCGGAGGCTTGGCCATCTTTGGCCTGGTTGCCTGGGGCAGCTGGTTTGTGCTGCGGGGCGACGCCGACAGGGGCAAGCCGACGGCTGAGGTCCCAAGGCCATCGCCAAGCCCGGGCACGCTAGCGGATTCTACCGGAGTGGCCGAGCTGCCGGCAATCATGCAACGAAGCGTGCCGTCAATCCTAACCGAGATTGAGCCGTTGGCCCACAAGTTTCTAGAGGCAAAATCTCCCGATGAGTTGCTGCCCGTGATCCGCAATCCCCTGCGGGCCAAGCCGCGTTTGATGCGCCAATACCCGAAGGGCCGCATCGAGCCACCCGGCTTGGCGCAATTCAATACCAGCGGCAATTTGGTCATTGGCGACTCTTCGGCAGTGGTCGAAGTCCGCACCCGCAACTTTGAAACCCGCCAACTTACCTTTGTCGTGACTCCTGAGGGCCTCAAAATCGACTGGGAAAGCTGGGCCGGTTGGTCCGAGATGACGTGGCCGGCCTTGCTCGCCGAATTGCCCACCCATGCCACCGCATTTCGCGTGGTCGTCAAACGCGTCGATTACTATAACTTCAGCTTCTCCGATGACAGCCAATGGCAGTCCTATGGTCTGGAGTCCCCCGATGGCGAACACATGATCTTCGGCTATGTGCAGCGCGGATCTGCTGTTGCCGAAAAAATCCACATGAGTTCTGACGTCGAACAGGCTGCAATGATTGTGAAGATCCGCTTTCCCGCCCAAGTTGCTGCGTCTAACAATCAAGTGGTGATCGATGACGTGCTCTCCAGCGACTGGCTGGAGAAGGATGAATGAGACCTGCCATGAACCAGACGACCTATGACAAAGCGCTTGAACTGAACCTCGACCCGCAGGTGTACGGGACATTTGCGGAAATTGGTGCCGGCCAGGAAACCGCCAACTGGTTTTTCCGTGCGTCAGGCACCGCAGGGTTGGTGGCAAAGTCGATCTCAGCCTATGACATGACCATGAGCGACGCGATCTATGGCCGGGCGTCGCGCTACGTGTCGGCCGAACGCCTAACCGCCATGCTCGACCATGAGTATGCCATTCAACTCGAGCGACTCGCGCCGAGCCGCGGCTCCAGCACCACATTTTTTTCGTTTTGCAACACCGTGCGGGCTCGCGGCTGGCAGGACTCCGGTGAGTGCCATGGCTGGCTGGGGATGCGTTTCCAAATCCAACCCGGCGACGCTCCATCAGATATCGTTCTGCACGTTCGCATGTTGGACCGGGAGACGACCGATCAGATGGACGCGCTAGGCATCATCGGAGTGAATCTGATCTACGCGGCGTTCCGTCACCGCGGCAGCTTGAAACGCTTTGTCGAGGCTCTCGTGGAGAACGTCGTGCCAGGGCGGGTCGAGATCGATCTTTTGAAGCTAACGGGGCACGGCTATGAAGACTTTGACAACCGACTCTGCGCCCTCCAATTGGTGGCTAGCGGACTAACGGACGCGACAATGTTTCTACCCAGTGGCGAGGTGGTGCAACCGGCCGAGGCGCTCTACCGGCGGCCTGTGCTGTTGTTGCGCGGCAGTTTCGATCCGGTGATGAACGTGCACCTGGCAATGCTCGGGCAGGCAAACCGCGGGTTCGTCGCTGGCTTGGAGGCTGAAGACAGCGGCCAGGAAATGCGGCTTTGCGAGATTTCGCTAGATAATCTGCTGCGCGGCCAGGACATTGATTTGCAGGGATTTTTGGATCGGGCAGACGCCTTGCAGGCTCTCGGGGAAACCGTGCTGCTATCTCGCTGCGCCGAGTTTCACCGGATCGCCGGGTTTCTCAACCGCTGCACAACCCAACCGGTGGGTATCATCCTGAGCATCGGCCTCCTCAATGAGTTGTTCAAAGCGAAGTGGTCGGAAAACCTCCCTGGAGGATTGCTGGAATCCTTCGCGAGGCTGTTTCTCAAGCGAGTGACGCTGCATGTATTTCCATGGAAAAACCGTCGCAGCGGGGAATTGGTGACGGTGGAGAATTTTCGGGCACCGGCGGACTGCGTGCACCTCTATCAACACTTCCGGGACAACGCGCGGATCCTCGGGATGGCCTGTGAGGACGAGGAAATGTTGCTGCACACCGGTCGCGATGTCTGCCGGATGATCGTCGAAGGGGACCAACGCTGGCAGCGTCTGGTGCCCGAGGTGGCTTGGGCAATGGCCCAACGCCATGCCCACCAGCGCCTGGCACCCATCGCTCCGTGACCCTTAGGATATTGTTAGATCATTCGGTATTCCGAGGCTTGCACGGTGACGTTTTGCCGCTATGGTCGCCGCTCCATGGCCACCATCAATGCAAATTTTCTGAAGTTAAAAGCCGGTTATCTGTTTCCCGAAATTGCCCGCCGGGTACGGGCGTATAGCGAGGCCAATCCAGAGCAAGCGCCCCGCATCATTCGCTGCGGGATAGGCGACGTGACCGAGCCGCTGCCAGCCGCCGCCGTCGAGGCGATGCACGCCGGGGTGGAGGAATTGAGCAGGCGGGAGACATTCAAGGGCTACGGACCGGAACAAGGGTATGAGTTTTTGCGTCAGGCGATCGTGGAGCATCAGTTTGCAGGATTGGGCATCAGTGCCGATGAAGTGTTCATCTCGGACGGCTCGAAATGCGATACCGGGAATATTCTCGATATTTTCGGCCAGGGCAACATCATCGCCATCACCGATCCTGTTTATCCGGTTTATGTGGATACCAACGTGATGGCCGGCAATACCGGTGACGCCGATGCCAAGGGAACCTACGCCGGCTTGCTCTATTTGCCTTGCCATCCCGCTAACGGCTTTGTGGCCGCCGTGCCTAACGAGCATGCGGACCTCATTTACCTGTGTTTTCCGAACAATCCGACTGGGGCGGTTGCTTCGCGGGCGCAGTTGGAGGCATGGGTTGCCTATGCACGGGAGCATGATGCGATCTTGCTATTTGATGCGGCGTACGAGGCGTTCATCCAGGATCCGGCTATTCCTCACTCGATCTTTGAGATTGAAGGTGCCCACGAATGTGCCATTGAGTTCCGCTCGTTCTCAAAAAATGGGGGATTCACGGGTGTGCGCTGTGGTTACGTGATCATCCCGAAGTCAGTGACCGGCAGTGACGGCATGGGCGGCCGGGTGCCCTTGGGGCAGCTCTGGTCCCGCCGCCACAGCACCAAATTCAACGGTGCCAGCTATCCCGTGCAAATGGCTGCTGCCGCAATCTTTTCCGATGCCGGAAAGGCACAGGTCGCCACATTGATCGACCACTACATGGGCAATGCCAAGCTCCTTCGGGAAGCTTGCACGACGGCCGGGCTGTCGGTGTTTGGTGGCGTTGATGCCCCCTACGTGTGGGTGGGTTGCCCGGCCGGATTGAGTTCCTGGGACATGTTTGACAAGATGTTATCTGAGGCTCAGGTGGTCATCACCCCGGGCTCGGGATTTGGCTCCGCTGGCGAGGGGTTTTTCCGTATTTCCGCCTTTAACTCGCGCTCCAACGTCCAGGAGGTCTGCCGCCGCCTCCTGGCCTTGCTGGGATGAAGGATGGAGGCTACCCAGAAACTTGGCCTAGTTGTGCAGCTTGGCGGCAATTTCATTGCGAAGCGCGTCAAATACGCTCTGCGCGGCGGCTCCTCCGGCCAGCGCGCCTACCGGCAGCCCCCGGGCACTGGCACGGACAAACAGTGGATCACGCGGAATTTGCGTTTCGCACAGCCATTCGGGTGGTAGCAAATGCCGGAGTGCCAGCCCTACGTCACGGCTTTCAGGTAAGTCAGATTGGACCATTGAAAGGCACACGCCGAGTACATTGAGGCGCGGATTGCTGATGCGCAGGCGGCCGAGTTCCTCCAGCAATTTTGGCACGGAGCGAATCCCCAACGGCTCTGCCTGCTGGGGAATGAGGATGGAATCGCAGGCGGTGACCACATCGCCGCTGATGCCAAAGAGGCCGGCAGCAGTATCGATGAGGCAGAGTTGAAAGCCGATAGCGGCAGCACCACGCAAAAATGCCCGGACCCGTGCCAGATGGCCGCCCGCCCCCCCGACGTCGTATTCGCTGGCTCGGCCACTGGCCACCAGCGAGAAGGTGGCTAAGCGGGTGGCCACCACCATTGGCTCCAGCGGCAGGGTAGGATCAGCAAGAAAGTCGTAAAACCCGCTTAGCAGTTGCGATTGGCGGGTGAGGGAATGGCCGACGGACCCCTGGGGATCGGCGTCCACCAGGAGGGTTTTGACTCCGGACCGTGCGAAGGCATGGGCCAAATTGATCGACAGAGTGGTTTTACCCACTCCGCCTTTTTGACTGGAAACAGCAATACTGGTCACGCTTTGGAGGAAATTGTCGCGCCAACCTAGCTTGTGCTTGCCAGAGGGGAAGTTTTTTATTTAGCGTGGAAGCGCGGCGCAGTCGGAGCCCAAAGCGGCGCGCCACTCAAAAAACCATCATGAAGCTCACGGTTATGATCAGGCGGGGAATTGTGGTTCTTGCCGTAAGCGGCACGGTCCTGCTAGGGGTGACGTCCTGTCGAAAACTGGCCTCTGCAACAGCGGATGAGCCAGCTGTGCTGGCACCTGAATTGCGGACGAACAATATTGCCGGGTTGCCGGGCTTGATTTATCAAAGCCAAACCAAATCGCCGATTCGCTGGCAGCCGTGGACTCAGGAGACGTTTGATCGGGCCAAAGCGGCCAAACGCATGGTGTTTGTGGTCATCGCCATGCCGCAGCAAAGTGCCTTTCACAAGGTTTTGAGTGATATGTCAGCCGATGCGGCACTGGTGGCACAGATCAATGATAATTATGTGCCTGTTCTCGTCGATGCCGATGCAACCCGGGAACTGGGGTTGCTGGCGGCCGATCTGGCGCAGGAAATCAGGGTGCCCGTGCAGTTGCCACTGCTTATCTGGTTGACACCTGACGCCAATCCGGTGGCGTGGATTCCGGTATCAGGGGGGCCCATGGGTTCGGCCCGTGATTTGTTTGACAAATCCCATGCCTTGCTGATGCGCACTTGGACTGGCGATGCCGATTACGTTAGGAAAAACAGTGAAGCCGACAACAAGTTCCGGCGCCTAAGAATCGGCAGCCGCCGCAATGAAGACCAAGCCAGCAAACAACCGGCGCTGGATGTCGTCAAAGCCATCCGGCAACTCACGTCGTTCTACGATCCGGTGTCCCGTTCGTTTGATCAGGCCGGTGGGCAGTTTCCTTCCGGCACGTTGGAATTGCTAGCCAGTGTGGCCCTCACGGAGTCATTGCCAAAAGAGGAGCGAGCCCGCAGTCTGAATATGCTCCAAGAGTTGCTCAAAGACTTGCTGCCAAGCCCCATGTTTGATCCACTCGATGGTGGCCTCTTCACGGTGCGGCGCTCCGGCAACTGGGCGTTTCCGGTGTTCGATCGAGAGGCCGGCGGCCAGACACGGGCCATCGTCGCTTTGCTGCGGGCCTATCAGGCGACCCACGATCCGCTGGTCCTCGAGCGGGCGCTGGGTGTGCTCGCCTATGTCGAAAAATCCTTTGCAGCCCACGGCGGTGGATTCGCCATTGGCGACTCGCCCGGCGAACGCCCAAAATGCTGGCTATGGACCATTGAGGAAGTCAGCAAAATCCTGCCCGCCGCCGACGTGGCGTGGTGGACGGCCGCCACAGGTATGCACGGCTTGGGAAATCTGCCATTCGAAGCCGATCCAACGCGCGAGTTTTTCCGTGGCAACACCCTTGGTTGGACCAAGCCCATGAGTGAAGTCGCCAGTGGGCTGGGGCTTACACCCGAGGCGTTCAAGCCTCGCTTTGATGCCGCTCGAAAAATCCTGCTTAAAGCGCGTGATGAGCGCCTTGGGGCCATCTCTCGGGATGAAGCCGAGCATGCCGCCACCACTTTGCGGATGGTTTCCGTT
>JBAXCM010000195.1:0-8210 GCA_037141475.1 Verrucomicrobiota bacterium
AATGTAGTCAACGGGGCACAGACATCTAACGTGTATGTGGGTGGCAAAATCAACAATGGTGGCAGCATCGGGTTGGGAGTTTTAAACATCAGCGGCACCTTGAATGTTCCGGCGGGCAGCCCCACCGGTGTCAATGGGGATGGGTCCGCGATCTGGCTCAATCCTTATGGCCGCAGCGGCAACAGCACCCTCAATCTCGACAGCGGCGGCTTGTTGAACACCGCCCGGCCAGTCGCCGAGGGCGCCGTGGCCAATGGTTCGATTTTCAATTTCGATGGAGGCACGTTGAAGTCCACCTACACGGGCGGCTCCATCCTCCAGAATTCCATTTACAACGTGCGCAATGGTGGGGCTATCATCGATTCCGCTAGCACCAACATCAGCCTTTCCTTCCCGCTGTTGCATTCGTCGATCGGGGGCGACCGTGCCGTGGACGGCGGGTTGACCAAGACTGGCAACGGCACCCTGACCTTGAGCGCGGTCAACACCTACACCGGCAATACCACGGTGAACGCTGGCACGCTTTCCATCACCCACGCCTGTCTGGCCGATGCGTCCACCGTGACCATCGCCAGCACCGCCAAGCTGGATCTCAACTTCGGCAGCGTTTCGGACACCGTCGCCAACCTCATCATCGGTACCACCGTGATGCCAGCCGGCAATTACGGGGCCACCGGTTCGGGAGCAACCACCATCGACGACACGCATTTCAGCGGCGTCGGCACGCTCACCGTCACGAGCGGCGGCGGCTACGCCTCGTGGGCGCACGACCAAGGTCTCACCGGCGATCCCGGCTCCGAGTTGGATCCGGCCTTCAATGCGGACCCGAACAAGGACGGCATCCAAAATGGCATGGCTTGGATCCTCGGAGCCGGCGCGCTCGGCGATCCGGCCGCCAATCTGCTCAAGCTACCAGCCGTCAGCCGGGATGGAAGCGGCGCGCTGGTCCTGACCTTCGATCGCTTGGCCTCCTCGGCGGCGAGCGCCCCGTTGGTCGTCCAGTACGGTGAGGACCTTGGCGGCTGGGCCGCCTTCCCGGTCGGCACCAGCGACGGCAGCGCCAGCGACGGCAGCATCTCTATTGCTGTCGCACTCGGTGCCGGTAGCACGGCCGAATACGACAGGGTTTCCGTCACCATTCCCGCCACCTACATGGCGGCGCATCCCAAAACCTTCGCCCGCCTAGCGGCCGATATGCCCCCCTGAAGATGAACCCAACATCCGCACGGGACACATGATAGGTTCCAGAGTTGCGGGCTTGCTTCGGGCCTGCGGGGTCGCCGATTAAAAGTCGGCGACCCCGCACTTGTTAGGTTGCGGTTTTGAAGCGGAAGAATCAGCCTAGAGTCCTTGAAATCCCAATGTTGCTGTCGTCAGGTCAAATTTTCTGCTCTTGTGTCCTCAAGTCTTGCGTCCTGTGTCTGAAGCGTAGCCTCGATGGATATCGAATCAAATGAGCCCATACCCATGAACGCCCCAGCCAAGCATCTTATCGTTCACGGCGTTGTCGCATGGCTCTGCGGAGCTGCCGGCGCCTATGCCTCGGTGGCATTGACCAACGGCAGTTTTGAAAGCACTGGCGCGATGTATAACAATGCGTTAGGCGGGCTCTGCGAAGCAAGTGGATGGACCAACCTATCGGGTCTTAATATTCAGGCATCCAGCATGCCAGCGGGCCAGGAAGGAACCGCCGGCACAGCTAACGGCACTCGTATTTTGCGATTGGTCAATGATATTGGAGACGTGAATCCGGCCAACGTCGGCTTGATCGCGCAAAATCTGGGCACAATGGTCAGTGGCGAAACCTATACCTTTGCCGCCGATGCTTTTGGCGGCCGGGGAGTCAACCTTGCTTGGGGCGCGACGGCCAAATTCGTTAACGAGGGCAGCACAACTCCGGCGACAACCTATGCCTCACAGACGGTGGATAGCGTGGCGGCAGGCGTCGTTATGGCCGATGCATTCAAATTGTGTTACACCGCAGAGTCGGCAGATAACGGATTGCCGTTGTGGATCTGGCTGAAAGCGAAACCGGCGGGAGCGGGCCAGGCAACCCGTGGCGGCATTGACCAAGCGAGGCTAACAATAACTCCGCCCGCGCCGGCTAGCGCCATCCTCACGTTCACGTTCGGTTCCTTGGGCGCAGCAACAATCACCGGAACCGACATTGCGATCTGCGTGCCGGAAGATACCAGCATAGCGAACCTCAAGCCCACCTTCACGCTGTCCCCGCTAGCCACCGCCGAGCCGATTTCCGGCAGCAACCGGGACTTCACCACAACTCAGGATTATGTCGTGACCGGCCACGATGGATCATCATCCACCTATCACGTCAAGGTGACGCCGCTATCCAGCAATCTCGTGGTGCGGGACGACGGTCAGTCGCTTCATGTGGACAACGGGCTGGTCAGCCTGGATCTAACACGCGTGAACGGCAACCTCACGAAGACGTTTTCGGCGATCGATTCGGCTGCTCAGTGGCAGCAGGTATGTTCCTCGTTTATTCCGGATTTCACGGCCCATCCCGGCGGCAACCCACTTTTCAATGCCGCGGTAGGCACCAAGCGTTACCGGGTTCATGAAATGACTGCGAGCCAATACTCCATCGCGCTGGCCACTCCGACCCGTGTGGTCATTCAGGTGACTGGCAACCACCAAGCTGCGCAAATCACCGAGACGATGGAACTCCGGGTTGGCGACCGGTATTTCCATGTAAAAACCGTCGCCGCATTGCCTGCGAACTCACTGGACTATTGCATGTCGTCATATCTGTTCAATCACGACGGAGCACCTCAATTCGTTCACTCACCCACCGTGAAGAAGGACGAAACACGATGGGGAAACTCACCCGCCGCCAACCAAGTCATTGGCGATACCGCCTTCCACTCGCCGGCGGTGGTCTTGCAGGATGGCGGCCTTTTCGCCGCAATGGTCCCAGACTTGGATAGCATCAATAACGACAAAATCCTCTCGCCCGATGCGCGCCGGACCCAGAACGTGGGGGCCACCATCTATGATATCCCGGCCGAGGCAGACAAATTCTCGATGCCCACCGCGCTTGATCTCAACATCACCTCGGGTCTAACCACCAAACCGGTATTTTCCTACGGCATGATGGATTTCATTGTCAGTCATCACATGCACGATCTGCGGATAAACGACTCATCAATGGTCCGAAGCCTCAACTCCAACACCATCACCTATGGCTTCGACCTGCTCCTCGGAGCTCAGGAACCCGCAAACCTGGGCTATCAAAAAGTCAGCCGACACTTGTGGCAAAAGTATGGGGAACCGTTGTTCCAATCCCGGGCTCATCTGGCCCTGCCCTTCGAGGAATACGTGAAACTGGTGTATGGGGTCGTGTCCCAACCGATGCCGCCAAGCGTGCAGGCACCCGTGCCCGGCTTCCCCGATCATGGAGTATTCCTGGATTTCACGATGAACAACCAACCAGTCTGCAGTATGGTCGCACCGCTGGGGGTGCTGGGATTCGGTGACGCGCTGTGGAACTTCGAGTTTTGGAACCCGGTTCGGGATGCCAGCGGCATGTATTACTGGGGCCAAAAACTTGGCATATCAGACATGACGACGCGAGCCAGAAACATCATCAATCTGGCTCTGCAATCACCCCGCAACGACAACGGTCTGTTCTGCCTCACCTATCTCGCGCAATCGCAGCAGTGGCTTCGTGGCTGCGTCAGTTCCGGTGCCCACAGTCTCTTTTCAAAAAACAACGACACTTATGACGTGCCGGCCATGAGCAAGACAGCGGCGCACATGATCGAATATTTCAAACAATGCGAACAGGACAACCGCATCATCACCTATCTAACGCCCTACGCCGGGTGGCTGGCGGATATCATCGACGCCAACGGGCGGATTCCCTCCTACTACACGCCCGCCATGGTTGCTAACGACCCATTTCCAATCAATGCCCAGTCGGCCGCCAGCATGTGGTTTTTGGCCGAGATGTTTTCCGTAACCCATACCCCCGCCTACCTGGCCGCTGCACAACGAATAGCGGGTTATCTCACCCAAAACGTGGTCCCACAACAACTCTGGATGGATCTGGAACCGTATTACTCCGACGGTCAGAATCCGCTGACGTTCACCAGCGACCCGACTCAGGGACTCGCAGTGAAGGGAAACCTCTCCACCATCTGGGCGGCCGAAGGATTTGCTTCCCTGTACCGGGCAACCGGCGAGATGCCATATCTGGCAACCGGCGAACAAGTCGTGGATTACCTGTCCTTTTCGCAAGCGTGCTGGCACCATCAATATGTTTATACCGCCTTTCCGTTTGGAGGATTTACCGCAGACAACGTCGATACCGCCACTTCTCTGGATGCCCGCCAGTGCGAGGCGGTGAAGTCCTTCCTTTGGTACGGACAGACGTTGGGACGCAAGGATCTGTTGGAACGGGGCGTGGCCGCCGCACGCTCCGGTGCCGTGTTGATCAACCATCCCTTGCACATCGCCAATGATATCTATGCCCATCCCAATCTATACGGCACCGGCCTCGGTCCCGAAAATATCAATCACGAAGGGCATAACCAATCAGCCATCCGCAGCCATCCATCATGGGGCGAATGCTCCGCCATCTTCACCGGCCTGTCCAACGCCGATCGCATGATGAACGGCTGTTACATCAATGCCGGAAATCAATCCGGCGTCGGCGTCAACGGCCTCTGGTGCACCAACGTCTCATTGATAGGTTCCGTGCTGCACATCAATCTATCCAGCCAACTCGCCGCGCTAGCCAGTCCCTGGCCTGCGGACTTCAGAACATCCGTTCAAGTGACCGGGCTGTCGGCAAACACAAGCCACAGCATCGTCATCAACGATCTGGCACCGGTGATTTCCAGCGCATCTGGAGACATAACTGTCCCGCTTGTGGTTCACGCCAACGGCACAGTGTCCTTGGCCAATCCCTACGCAGCTTGGGCCAACGGCAAACTCACCGCAGAAAACCACGCCCCCAACCAAGACCCCGACAATGACGGTTGTGCCAACCTCGAAGAATTCGCCTTCAACGGCGACCCGCTCAACGGCGCCGACCATGGCAAGTTGTTCGAACTCACGGCGGACGGAGACACCGGCAAAAAGCTGATACTAACCATCGCGGTTCGAATTCACACGCCTCCTTTCAGCGGGGCCCCCTCACCAACTGCATCCTGGGATGGCATCACCTACATCGTCGAAGGCAGCACGACTTTGAACAGCTACCCGGTCAACGTCATCGTGCTCCCCTCCCCTGTCACTCCGGGCTTGCCCGAGGCCGGCACCGGCTACGAGTACCGCAGCTTCAGCCTTGAAGGCTCCAGCGGACTGGCTGGTAAAGGATTCCTTCGCGCCAAAGTCACCATGCCATGAAAAAAGATTCCTAAACCCATGTCAGTAAGGATGTTATGCTAACAGATATAGTTAGTCGATCCATCGGCACGCATGACGTGATTCAAAAAACGAATCAACGGTCACTGGCATTGCGTTGCCAGAAATGCGGGTTTGCCTTGGTGCTCACGCTTTCACTGCTGGTGTTGCTTCTCATATTGGCCGTCGGTTTGCTCGCATTATCGACCACCACCCTGCGTTCGACCAGCCACGGACAGGCCATGGCCGTCGCCAGGGCCAACGCCAGAATGGCTCTGGTGCTGGCGCTTGGCGAATTGCAGGGAGAATGCGGCCCGGATCGCCGGATCACGGCCAGTGCTGCGATATTGGCGAATGACGCCAAAGGACGCGGAGCGGATGCGGCGGGATTCGATCCGCGATCCACCAGCCAAGACTTTGCCAACCCGCACTGGATGGGCTCATGGGATTCTTGGAACACCTGGCTCAACGGATCTCAAATTGAAAATACCTATCAAAAAGGTAGAAAACCCCGGTTCCGACGCTGGCTCGTCTCCCACCCCGATGCGTCAGCCCTCACAACCATCCAAGCGCCCATGGCTGCGGCCAGCGGCACGAAACCCGTGGTTATCGTCGGCAGCGGAACCTTGGGCGAAAATTCCAGCAACTCCGACCACGTCTCGGTCCCGCTCGTCCCGGTAACCGGCCTGGCAACCAGCCTGGCAACCGGCGGCTATGCCTGGTGGGTAAGCGGCGAGAACCAGCGCGCTCTGGCCAATCATTACACGGCCACCAACGCCCCAGCCGGCACGACCGCCGCTGTGGCGCAGCGTCTGGCAGACCAACCGGCGGCCGGGGTTGACTGGTTAGACGGTTTGGGAAAATTTCCTGCCGCCGATAGACAAGCCCTCGCAAAGTCCATCAGCCTGCCTTCGCTGGGACTGGCTGGAAACAATGACGCGTTCCGGAAAACCCTCGCAAAACACTATCATGATCTAACTGCCTTCAGCGTCGGGCTGCCGGTCAATGTGCGGGACGGGATGTTAAAGAATGATTTGAATCTTCTGTTAGAGCAACCCGCCCTGCCCGACACTTATGGCACGTTTAACCGAGCCAACGGCAACGGCACGATAGTTCCGATCCGTGCGGTTGAAGGGCATTTGAGTTCCCCGTTCTATCCGCAGGATCTCAATTTTTCCTCTTGGTACAAGCTCCACCAATACTATCAATTGGCGGCGGGCACCGGCGGATTTGGCGAGGATGCACCGGAAGATTGCGCGCCCGTCCCCTTTCACAAAGGACTGTGGTGGAACGGACTTTCACCTAACATTAATTTCAACTGGCACCGCGCCAACCTCGATTACTATGGATGGGGAAGAACCCCGATTGTGGCACGGGCCATGCTGGTCCTGAGTTTGAGGCGCACCGCCAACGCCACAAACCCGGCTAACTTCGACTTCAAGATGGGCTATGATCCGGTGGTGGTCTTGTGGAACCCATACAATGTGACGCTTTCCTCGCCGAGGCTGTGGATCCAGATCACGCCTGGCGCGTTAGAGTTCAATGCATATATCAATGCCACTGCCAATGGCTGGCAGCCACTGGCTAGAGCAGACGGCGGAGCCGAACTCTTCAATATCTATCCGATGATGGGACCCGGCGACGCGTATCATAGCGTGCCTATCGTCCTCAAGCCCGGGGAAACCCGGATTTTCTCGGCCCTTGCCAGCGCAGTCTCGGCACTGGACTATCGGTTTGTCGAGCTTTACCCGGGGTATCAGGCACCGACCGCCAACGGTGGTTTTGACGTGGCCTTGCCGGGATTGGTGAATTTACCGGCGGGCACCCGGGTGGAAATGGCGATGAGGATGAACGACAAGAGGAACGATCATGGCGGCGACTATCAGAATTACTGGACGGTGCGCAATGCCGAGACCGGGGAGGATCAGCGATACAATGAGATCGCGCTCAACCCGGTGCTAGATGGCAAGCCGATCCAGATCCTTGAGGATGCTCCCGGCAAGCGCCTGGCATTCAGCACCGATACCAACCGCCTGGTCTTCGGCAATTTCCAGTTGGTCCTCAAATCGGGCCAGGACCTGCGCAATCCAGGGGGTGACTACGCGGGATTCGATGCCCGCAGCAAAAACTTCATCCATGCCAAGCCATGGAACAACCGGGCCATGTACGGTGAGCCGACGCCGCGCATGAAGGGACTGGCGCAATATGATCTGCACATCGAAGTGGGCGCGGGAAACCAACTGAATCCGGATTTCGACACCAAGACGAATCGGTCCTACATTGCCAGCGCGATTTCAGCGGGCGGTTCGCAGTATCCGGGGCAGACCATGGCGCCGATGGCGGAGATTCCATTGGTAGCACCGGGTTCGCTGGCCGGTTTCATGCATTTCCGGCTCAACCCCGGGGATAGCAGGGATTTTGCCACGGGCAGACATCTGTGGCAGATATCAACTAACGATTCACTTGGCATTGGTTCCTCATTCGCCAGTCCGCTGATTGCCGGCAACGCCATTTTCGCCGACGTGCCCGACGCGCAGGGCCGGGGCGGGCACATCCAGATGCAGTTGATCCGGGATTGTTATGATCACGTGTTTCTGAACAACGACGCCCTGTGGGATCGTTGGTTTTGTTCCGGCATCACATCACAACATGGCCTGGCATTTGGCTCACAGCAAAACGCCAAGGATATCACCCGAAAATTCCTTGATGGCACGGCCCCCCTTCCAGGCAGCCATTACCTACCCAGTCCCGGCGGCGGCCAATCCGCCAGCCAGACGCTGGCAACTCTGTTTTCCGGAACCAACCCCACCACCACGGCTTACAAATCCATTGCCAAACAT
>JBAXCM010000196.1:0-8076 GCA_037141475.1 Verrucomicrobiota bacterium
CGTGAAAGTCGATGGGGTGGCAGTGCCAGCCGAAGCGTTTGGCTAGGGCGAGGAGGCGCTCGAACCCTTGAGCGGTTTCCCGTGCGCCGCGGGCGAGGATCCCTAACGGGGTGCAGCGGGAGGCGTCGAAGTTGACGGCCTGGGCGGAGTCAAAGGCGCGCCACTCACTCGCAAAGTCAGTGCCATCATCCGGATAGAGGAAATCCTTGCGTCCGCCGCTGCCGGGTTTGCCCGAGAAAATCCCTTCACCTTGCACTGCGGCCGCGATGAAGGCCGTCTCACTCACACAACCGTGCTCGTGGCCGGCGAGCATCAATCGCGAAAACCGCGGCTCGAGCGGCAGTGCAGCCATTTGGCGGCCTTCGTCGGTGGGCTCGCCCGCCGCGTCGAGCGCGCCGAGGTCGTGGAGCAGGTGCTCGGCGCGAGCCAGCGCCACCTCAACGGGCGCATCGAGCCAGCGGAACCCTCGCAAATTCTGAACCCCGGCAGTCTTGAGCAGCAGCGCCGCCTCTGATAGATCGACGCGATGGATTTCCGGGGCCTCAAATTCGGGACGGCGCGCTTGATCAGGTTGGCTCCACAGACGGAAGCAGCGGCCAGGTGCGGTGCGCCCGGCACGTCCGGCGCGTTGCTCGGCGGCGGCCCGCGAAATCTTTTTAATAAGCAGTGTGTTGATGCCGCGCCGTGGTTCAAAGGCGGCGATGCGGGCCAGCCCGGAATCGATAACGGTGCGCACGCCCTCGATGGTGATCGAGGTTTCCGCGACGTTGGTGGCCACGATGATCTTTGGCCGGGGGCCAAGCGTGATTGCCGCCTCTTGGGCCCCTGGCGGCAATGTGCTGTGCAACGGATAGACGTCCCACCCGCGGGCAGCAGAGATATTTTCTAGCAATTCGATAGTCCTCCGAATTTCATGGGTGCCTGGCAGAAACATCAAAATATCACCTGCATCAGTGTGTTCCATCGCCTCTCGGCAAACGCCAGCCATACGCTCCCAAACGGGCACTTCCCGCGGCGGACCGCCCCGCCGATCGTCAGTGGTTGGGCGCTCCGGGCGGTAGAGGATTTCGACCGGATGGACACGGCCACCGGCTTCCAAAGCGCACACCGGTGTTAGAAACTCCGCCAATCCGGCGGTTTCCAGAGTGGCAGACATGACCACCACCCGCAGCTCGGGCCGTGGGCCGTCTTGCAGGTTCAGGCAACGGGCCAGCGCCATGTCCACCGCCAGCCGCCGCTCGTGAAATTCATCAAACACCACCGCTCCCACTCCGCGCAATTGCGGATCGTCCTGCAACCAGCGCTGGAAAACCCCGTCGGTCAGATAGATGATGCGCGTGTCGTCGCGGTAACGGCTGTCGAAACGCACCGCGTAGCCCACGTCCTGGCCGAGTGGCGAACCCCGTTGTTTGGCGACCCAGCCAGCGAGCAGCCGCGCAGCCATCCGCCGCGGCTCGATGACAAGAATGCGGCCCCTGAGGCCCGCGTCGAGCAGCATGCCGGGGACCGACGTGCTCTTGCCAGACCCGGTAGGGGCCTTGAGCAATACCCGCGGGCGAACGTCGCCACGGACGGCGGCGCGCAGGGCATCGGCAATTTCAAAAACGGGAAGCATCGGGCGGAATCGGCGAACAGGGGAGCGCCCCATGGCATGCGCGTCAAGCTATGGTTGTCCTTGGACGGATGGCGCGTGACGAATCATCGCAATGCGGGTATTTCGCCGCGCATCGGATGTTGCGCCTATCTTGCCGCGATAACCTCGACGGTGAAGCCTTTCAAATAGCTGGTTTCGGGGATGGAGATCAGGACCGGGTGATCGGCGCGCTGGGAGTGCTCGGAGATGAGGCGGAGGGATTTCTTGGCATCGACTGAGGCATCGACTAGGTTTTCGAGGAACAATTCGCGGGATGCGTGATGGGAGCAACAGAAGGTGGAGAGGATGCCGCCCTTATCTAGCAATTTAAGGGAGCGCAGGTGGATTTCCTTGTAGCCGCGCATGGCGTCCATGAGCGTCTTTTTGTTGCGGGTGAAGCTGGGCGGATCCAGGATAATGAGGTCGTAGTCCGGCTTGGCGTGCTTGAGAAAATCGAAAACATTGTGTTCGAGCACCTCGATTTCCAGGCCGTTGAGACTGGCGTTGTGGCGGGCGGCCTCGCAGGCGCTGGCGGAGACGTCCACGGCGGTCACCTTGGCGGCACCAGCCTTGGCGCAGGCGAGGGCGAAGCCGCCCTGGTTGGTGAAGCAATCGAGCACGCGCTTGCCTTTGGCGAGGCGGGCGACATCGGCGTGGGACTGGAGTTGGTCGAGGTAGAGGCCGGTTTTCTGTCCGTCGTAGAGGTCGATTTCGAAATCGAGGTCGTTGGATTGGACGACGGAGGGGCCGGGGTTTTCGCGGTAGAGCATTTCGATACCGGGTTCCATGCCCTCGGCCTTGCGGAACGGGGAATCATTGCGGAGGATGATGGAGGCGGGAGCGAGCAGGGTGATGAGGGCGTCGCGGATGAGATCGCGGCGGAGGTCCATGGCGAGGGTGAGCGTTTGGACGGAGATGTGGGGGCCGTAGCGATCGATGACTAGGCCGGGCAAGCCATCGGATTCGCTCCAGACGAGGCGGCAGAGGGATTCATCGAGGCCGCAGCGGCGGCGGTGCTCAATGGCTTGGCGGATACGGCGGGTAAAAAAGTCAAGGTCGAGGTCTTGGCGGCGGCGCGAAAAGCGGCGGGCGACAATCTGTGACTGCGGATTGTAGATGGCGGAGCCGAGCGGGCGGTCGCGAAAATCCTTGAGGGTGATAACGTCGCCGGGTTGGGGGTCGCCAAAGGTTTTCTTGATCTCAGTGGAGTAAATCCACTCGTGACCGTGAAAAATACGTGCTCGGGGTGCAATGATGAGGCCTGCCATGGGACCGGAATTTGGGACAGGTCGAGGGGCCTTGTCGAATGCGAAAGCTCCCTCCACCAAACTCTTTTACGTTTTGCGCTTGCCCGTCGCGGGATTTGCGAGTACCCCGGTGGCCACCAACCATGGGCCAACAATCGAATAAAATCATCAAACGCCGTCGACGTGCGGATTATTTGAAGCGCAAGCACGAGCAGGCGAAGCTTGGCGGAACCGCGAAACACAAGGCGGTTTCAAGCAAATCCACCGACGCCAAGTCTGCCTCCTCGAAGAAACCCGCCGCCAAGAAGGTTGCGAAAAAGGCTCCAGCCAAGAAAGTCGCCAAAAAAGTGACCAAGGCGACGGAAGCTGAAGCGGCGCTTGATACCGGCCTTGATACCGCTGTTGAGGAGACCACTGTCGAGGAGGCTGCTGCCGAGGAGGCTGCTAACGAGGAAACTGCGGAAGCCTGAAACAGGCAGGTTGAGCCTGCACTCAGGAATTTTTGAGATTGGATGCCTCCATGAATTGGGGGCATCCGCTATGGTTTTCAAAGGAGCCATGGCTGGGCGATGGAAACCGGACCTTGCCAGGGGCTGGGATGTGGCATAAAAATGGCCCATCGACCCCGCCATGCCGCGTCAACTATTTGCCATTGCAGCCGTTTTGCTGCTGCTGTTTTGCCACCGGGTGATGGGCGGCAACGAATCCGCTCCGGCCTATCAGACGGACACAGGCCATGCGCAGCCACACGCGGCATTTCCCAAGCCATTGCAAACGTACGAGCCGGTGGACGGCGGATTGCTGGAGGTTCTCAAGGCGCGGGTGGTGGTGGCTCCGTTCAATCTGGTGGCCAGTGGAATTTTCCTACTGGCGATCCTTCACACGTTTGCCTGCGGCATTTTCACCCGGCTGGCTCAGCGGTTTGAGCAGCGCCACCGGGCGGAGTTGCAACGCCGCAAGTCAGTGGACGGACCGCCGCCGGAGCACATGGAAGAGGTGTCATTTTTCGCGACACTGATGCATTTTTTGGGTGAGGTGGAGGTGGTGTTCGGGCTGTGGGTCATCGTGTTGGCTGCGGCCGCCACCCATTATTATAGCTGGCTCGATTTCAAAAATTACCTCAGCGAGGACTGTCAGTTCACCGAACCGATGTTCGTGGTGGTCATCATGGCGCTAGCCGCCAGCCGCCCGGTGCTGCGGGCGGCCGAGCAGGTGTTGGCGTTGGCCGCAGGGCTGGGCCGGGGCCGACCCGCTGCCTGGTGGTTGAGCGTGCTGACCCTGGCACCCGTGCTCGGCTCATTCATCACCGAGCCGGCGGCCATGACGATCGCGGCACTGCTGTTGGCGAAGCGGTTTTTTCCGCTCAAGCCGTCGCCACGGCTGGCGTATGCCACGCTCGGGTTGTTGTTTGTGAATATATCGGTTGGCGGCACGCTAACGAGTTTCGCGGCACCGCCGGTGCTGATGGTGGCTGGCAGATGGGGATGGGACACACCCTACATGCTGCTCCATTTTGGTTGGAAATCCTTGGTCGGTGTTGGCTTGTCGAGCTTGTGTTATTACCTATGTTTCCGCAGGGAATTGCGCCAGCTCGGGGCCGAGCCGCCGATCTTGGCCGGCGGCAGCGCGCCCATCCCGCCTTGGGTGCAACGAGAAACACCGATTCCACTTTGGGTCACCGGGGTGCATCTGGGGTTTCTTGCTTGGACCGTCTATGCCGCCCACTATCCGGTGTTGTTCGTTGGCGGATTCTTGTTCTTCATCGCGTTCGTGACCGCCACCCGCCATCACCAAAATTCCTTGGCCTTGCGCAGCCCGATATTGGTCGGTTTCTTTCTAGCCGGTTTGGTGATTCACGGGGGCTGCCAAGGCTGGTGGATCGAACCGATCATCATGAACCTGCGCGAACAGGCGTTAATGTTAGGAGCGAGCTTGCTGACGGCATTCAATGATAACGCGGCCATCACCTATCTCGCGGCGCAGGCTGGGGAGATATCTGCCACGGCCAAGTACGCGGTGGTGGCAGGCGCGGTGGTGGGTGGTGGATTGACGGTGATTGCCAATGCACCCAATCCTGCGGGCCAAAGCCTGCTGGCACGGTTTTTTAAGTTTGGCATATCACCGATCGGGCTGGCGCTGGGGGCCATCCCTGCCACCATCATCGTCTATCTTTGCCTGATGCTGTTGCCCAGTGGGCAGTTGAAAGAACCCGCACCGGCACCTGCTAACAAAACCGCAAAATCACAGACGCCGCTGCCGGGCGGTGAGTGAAACAACCCGAAACCATGAAAGGCAGATAAAATGACACATGGAAATATTCTGACAAGAGTAAAGGCACTTCTGATCATTTGGGTGCCACTGATGCCCTGCGGTGTGGATGCCGCCGCGCTGCCAACCAAGCCGGTGGCGGAAGCTCGTTCCGCCGGGCCGTCGCAGAAACACTGGCTGTTCATCTGGCGTGATATGAAGGACCCGAAGGAAGTGGACCGGGTGATCGAACGCTTCGCCCGCGCCAAGGCCGCCGGCTACAACGGAGTGGCATTCGGATGTGAACTGGCGGAATCGAAAGCAGCGGAATTGCGCCAAGCTGCCAAACTCAGCGGGCTGGACCTCATCGCCATTGTCATGGGTGGCAGCCACGATCACAACTATGTCGAGGGCTTGGAGGTGAAGGATGCGTTGTTTGTCGCGCAGGGCGGCAAGGCCACTTTGGTTGCCGACAACCCAACGCGGGTGGTCAACGCTGATTTCGAGGATTTTACAGGCAATCATTTCAAGAATTGGGCATTTCAAGACGACGAGGGAGTGACGACATTTGCGGATCGGGACGTCAAGCATGGTGGAGCGGCTTCGCTGCGCATGGAGAATATTTCCAAGAACCCGGCGCTTCACTGCCGCATCATGCAGCCGATCAAGCTGCAGCCGTGGCGCCAGTATCGCATCTCGTTCTGGCTGAAGTCTCAGGACCTCGCGCCAGCCGAGGCCGAGGTGAAGGTTCTCAAAACGGATGGGGCGAGCTCGCTGAGTTTCCAAACCGTCCACGTCGATCCTACCCAAGATTGGAAACATTATGATATCGTTTTTAACAGCATGGAATGCACCACCGCCAACCTCTATCTCGGATCTTGGAATGGCAAAAACGGGAAAATGTGGTGGGACGACCTCAGCGTGGAAGAAATCGGCCTCGTCAACGTGCTCCGCCGCCCCGGCTGCCCGGTCGCTCTGCGCGGCGAAAATGGCACGGCCTACGAGGAAGGCCGGGATTTCGTTAGGATTGTTGATCCGCAGTTGCATCCATGGCGGGCCTATCACGAGCAGCCATCTATCAAGCTGGTACCTAACACCCGCATCAAGAATGGGGAGCGGTTGCGGGTCAGCTACTACCATCCCATCATTGTGTACGAAGACCGGATCACAAGTTGCCTCAGCGAACCAAAAATTTTCACTGAGTGGGAGGCGGATGTGAAGCGCATCAATGAGCTGGTGCATCCGGCGGCATTTCTGATGTCGCACGACGAGTTACGGGTGGTCAACCAGTGTGCGCTGTGTCAAAGCAAGCATCTGACGCCTGGCGAGTTATTGGCTGGGAACGTGCGTCAGGCGGCTCAAATCATCCGGGGTATCCGGCCGGATGCCGGGATCTGGGTTTGGAATGATATGTTTGATCCGATGCATAACGCGGTGGATCACTTCTACGCCGTGAATGGTTCGCTCAAAGGTTCCTGGAAAGGCTTGGACAAGGATGTGGGCATCGTCAATTGGTATGGCTCATTGCTGGGCAAAAACTGCCAATTCTTCGCTGATCTGGGCCTCAAACAGATTCTTTCCGGCTATTATGATAGTGACGATGACGGCTCACAGATTGCCGCATGGCGCCACAACACCAAGCAGCTGCCAGGAATCGAAGGCGCGATGTACACCACCTGGCAGGACAAATATGGTGCCATGGACGCTTGGGCCAAAAGCGCTTGGGCCAGCCCGCCTTAGAGTTCTTGAAACCCAGAATTGGTGGTGAATGAGTCAAGTTCCTGACCGTGAGACGTGCCAGGCTCAGAAGCCAGATCGCTTTCCAGCCCTCTGAAACTGATGCCCGCGTGATCTATCAGCTCATCAGAGTCGGCAAAAGTGCCAAACCATTTTCCGCCGAGATCAGGAGATATGAAGTTGGAATATCGGAATGAACGCACCGCGCAGATTTTTGAACGGGGTGCCTGGGAGAAGGTTGAGCGCCTGAGGCCATTGGCGAAGGCGGCGGCCCCACCCCCTGCTGACTCGTTTATATTTGATGGAAGCAAGCTGCGAGGTTCGCCGCGCACCGTGGGCGGCAAGGTCCCTCAGCCTGCCGGCTAGGATCGCGTCGATGCCCCTAACACGACCCCAACACGGCGATGACCCCGCCGCTGCATTCTACGGCTTGGTGATCTCCACGCGGTAGAACTTCGGTGTGCCGGTAGCGTTGAGGTCGGTGATGGTGCGCTGCGTGCCGAGGTCGGTCGGAGCGGAGGGATTGGCCAACGGCAGGAAGGTGCCGTTGGTCAGACTGGAGGAGGAAGTCACGGTGTAGGTACGGCCGGTGACGAGCGGGCCAAAGGCGAGGTTCATCTGCCCCGGGTGGCCGGGCACTGGCTGGATGGTTAGGTTGAAGCGCGAAGCGGGGTCGGTGGGATTGAGACCTGCGGTGAACTCAAAGAGATTCGTTAGGCCGTCACCATCGGGGTCCATCTGAGGGCCGGCGAGCGGGTTGTTGAGGCCGAAGTATTGGACCTGCCACGCATCATCGATCCCGTCGCCCGCGTAGCTGCCGAAGTCATCGGAGTTCACGTTTTTAACTGTTAGCCCCAACGTGCCGGTTTGGCCGAGGAAACTACCCTGCGCGGTCGCAACGGTGTCTTGGAACACAATGGCCGCAGTGGCCAAACCACCGACGCTGATACCGGTCAGCGGCCCGCTTGCCACACTCCACGCCACGCTCGCCGCAGGCACCGCGAGAAACGTGGCGTCGTCGAGCGCCTGCCAAGCGGTGAGCTGGTCGTTGGCACCCTCGTTCACGTTGAGCGCATCGGCTGTCAGGGCGAGGCCGGTCACTTCGGTGAGCTGCGCGACGTAGCCGCTCTTCGCCGTCTCCATGGGCGCGGCCACAGTGGAAGTACCCACGACTCCGCCGACGCTGCCGTCATTGATATAGGCAGTGCTGGA
>JBAXCM010000197.1:0-8064 GCA_037141475.1 Verrucomicrobiota bacterium
AAGGCGGCGGATGAATAGCACGACGTATTCCGCGCGGGCAAGGCTGAGTGCATCGGCGCCGGCGGCGGTGGTCGCGTCTATCTCGGCAGCGCGGTCGGTGACTTCTTCGGGATCGGGCAGGGCGACGAACTCATCCGGCGTGGCGGGGAAGCTGGAACCGCTGGTGCCGTGGAACAGAATCCAAGTGCCACCACCGGCGCCGGGCAGGATCTGCTCGACGATGCCGACTTGCTCTGTGGGGGTGTGGCGCACGCTGGCGCCGAGGGTGAAACTGGCCGTCTTTGTTGACATGTTCGCTCTCCGTTATCCGTTATCAGCCACCACGTTCCGCAACAAAATTTGCCAAATGCGAAACGAGACATGACCGAATTATAGCAACGGCGAAAAGAAACACAAGTTTATTGTATTTGCTAAACTACAGGCGAAAAAAAACCCGCCACAGGGGCGGGTTGAGCGGGGTGGGGTTACTTACTCGGAGAATGGCAGCTTGGCGCTGGTGCCGAACTTCGGAAACGCCTCGTCCACATGGGCGAAGAACTGTTCCGGCGTCTTGGAGATCCGCAGCAGGGTGATGATTGAACTCAGGTGGGCGCGCAAAGCGGGGTGGCCGATGTCCTCGGTCAGGAACTGGTGCAAACGCGCTTTCTTTTCTGCCTTGCTGGCTGCCGCCTTGAGTTCGGGCAAGAGCGCCGGCGCCAGACGATCATAGACAACGTTGTTGGTAATGTGACCGAAGAAGCTGGGGCGGGCGTTGGCCTTTGCCGGGGGCCAAGGGATGTTGTACAACTTGTACAAGCGTTCATAGAATTCCGGCGGGAAGGTCGGCACCCAAGGGCGCAATTCCTGGGTAACAAAAGCCTCCAGAATCTTGGCCAGGTCGTCGCGCTCACGATCCTTCTGGTAGCCAGTGGCTTCGTCGATCAAGGCGACCAGGCCGACACGCGCAAAGCCGCGCATCAAGAGATCGGCGTGCTGGGCGTAGCGATAATCTTGTTCCGTCTGGAGCATGTTGTTGTCGCGCGCCTGAAGGAGAGCTTCGCAGACCTCGCCCAGAACATCTGCCTCGAAGCCATCGTTGGCCTCGTTGTCACCCTTGGGAGACTTTCCGACGAACTTGATCGGGTTTTGGATGGCGTTGATTAGCCTGTCGTTGCCACACCCCTTGATCAGTTTGTGCTCGGCAATGCGCACGACTCCAGGCCCACGACCCTTCATGCCGATCGCTTCGGTCAGACCGCGGCCGCTGATAACACGGCGGCCGTCATCGAGCACAAAGCACTGCATGTTCTCGGCGAACGGCAGGGTGCCGAAGTGGGTGGCGCGAGGGAGTTTCTTGAGTTCCGCTTTAGCCAGGGCCGCCATGCGGGCGCCTTCTTTGCGTTGCTCTGGCGTCATGCTGGCCATGCGCGCCTGCCCGCCGCGGCGGCGGCCGGATCCTGCGAGAGGTTCAGTAGTCATGCTGGTTCCTTTCTTGTTAGGAACCAGCATAATACACTATTGCTGGTAAATTACTAGCATTACTTTAATTGCTTGATCTCTGCAAGCAACTCTTGAGCGCGGGGGTCGGCCATGATCTTCTGAATCTGTTCGTCCGACAGACCGGCCAGTGCCGCAGGCGCCACGGGTTGGGTGGTCAGCGTTCCCGTGGCGGTCACAGAAGCCCAGGTGCTGCCGGCTAGTTCCGCGGGGCGAGCTGTTGGCGGTGCCAGGATCTGGCGGATCTCGCTGGCCTTGGCGCGGATCTGCGCCTTGATGTCGTCGGCCCACTCCGGCAGGCGGATCTCGATCAACTGGAGGTCTTCTAGGATGGACGGTTGCTTGGCCTTGTTTGCCCTGGCCAGGTCGCCAACCCACGCAAAAGCAGGTCTTTTGCTTTCAGGCGTGTTGGCTATGACGCGACTACCGATGTCCATGGCGACTTCGTTGCGCACCAACCGCTGCTCAAGATCCCGCAACTCTTGGGCCGGGTGGTGCTGCGTCGAGTTCAGTTCGTCGGTGATGAATTCGGTGGTCAGTTCGGTCGGTTCTGCGGCAAACCGATTTGTCGAGAATGTTCTGGCGATCAACCGTCGCTTTACGTCCAGTTCTACCCGCTGCTTCTGGGCTTCGGGCGATTCGTCACCCTCCAGATTTTTCAACTGTTGCCGGATGGTCCGGTACAGCGCCTGGCGGGCTTTGTGTTGCTCAGTCACCTTGGTCAAGTCGTCGAGTACCTCGGTCTCTTGATCCAGACTCTCCCAGTCGAGGCCAAGTTCCACCTCAAAGCGGCGCGCCGACTTGTCGCTGACGACCCGCGTTGGACTGGGGCCAATCATATGGACGAGGAAACTGGCGTTCTTGTAGCCTAGGATCTCGGCCACCTTGGAGGGGCCACCAAAGTTATCCACCACCCGTTTCAGGTTGGCGCGGCGGTAGTCATAGACCCGTTCGTTTTTAGCCATGAATCATCCAATCAGTCAGTAGGCCGATAGCGCGGCACGGTGTTTCACAGTTGCATAGCATTTACTTAGCAGTTGCTAAATCATAAACGATATGTGTCCAGAATCAAGGAATTTCTTTGACGCGGGGTGTAGCGTGTGCGAAAATTGCCACTTGAAGTAATTTCGCATTTCTCACTGGAGGAGTAGATGTCCCAAAAACTCAAAGATTTCCTCCGTGCCACCCCGCCGGAAACCAGAGTACAGGTCGCCGCAACAGCCGGAACAACTGTTGCCTACCTTTATCAGCTTGCGGGCGGCCATCGGACCAACCCTGGTGTAGACATTGCCCTCGGGATCGAGCGGGCGACCGCGGTGCTGCATGCCGCGGACCCTTCCATCCCGCTAGTGCGCGTGGAGGATTTGGTCAGGGCGGGCGCACCCTGATGATGCCGGCCGTCAACCTACCCAATGTCGATGTGTCTTTGGCGGCACGTCAATATGTCAGCGCTGGATTCGTCCTCGTCCCGATCGCGCGCGGCAGCAAAGGACCGAACCATATCGGCTGGAACCTGCGGCCGCAGTGTGTCGACGATGATGGACGCGCGACCAAGCTGCGCGGCGGCATCGGCCTGGCGCATCTGTTTTCGCGCACGGCCTGCATCGACCTGGATGACCTGGCGAAGTGCCGACACTGGCTGTTCGATGAGCACCTGATTAATCTTGACGCGCTAATGAGTGCGGCCGATGCGGTGCAGATCAGTTCCGGTCGCGCCAACCGCGGCAAATTGCTCTACCGCTTGCCCGAGGGTGTCGAGCGCCTGGTCAGCGTGAAGGTCAAGGCCTGCGGTCTGGAACTGCGTTGCGCGGCGCGCGAGGCCGACAAGACAGTACAGGATGTGCTGCCGCCAACCATTCATCCCTCCACGCTGCTGCCTTATCAGTGGGCAGGCGCCGGTGACTGGCATGCGCTACCGGTGCTGCCACCAGAAATCCTCGAGATCTGGCAGGTATTGGAAAAGCAAGTGGATCCAGTTCATGAAGGTGCCGGTGTGTCCGATGGCGATCCCGAAGCTGACCCCGTGGTGCAGCATCTTGAGGCCAAGGGACTGGTCAAGGCGAAGCTGATTGACGGCACGCGCCACATAGTCTGTCCGTTCCAATCGCAGCATACCGATGGTAAAAGCAAGGTTGGCGACTGTTCGTACTTTCCGGCGCTGACCGGGGGCTACGCGCAGGGTCACTTTCACTGCTTCCACACCTCCTGTGATGGTCGCGGCGACGAGGAGTTTCTCGATGGCATTGGCTACGATCGCCATGCGACGGTGGCCGCACAGTTCGATCCCGTGGACGCGTCGGCGACGGTAAGCGCGTCGCCGGCCAATATCCTGGTGCAGGTGACCGAGGTGCACGACGTGGCGAAGGAAGCCTTACGCACCTTGCAACGTGACAGGCAGGGCCGGCCGCTGGCGATTGCGCCCAACCTGGAAGTGGCACTCATCCCCGAGATCAGCCAGAAGCGTATCGCCAAGGACAGTTTCCGCGACACGGTGATGTGGGCGCCACCGGGCACCGACGACTGGCGTGATTTCACCGATAACGACTACACCGAGTTGCGGATCCGCTTCGAGCGTACCTTCCGCTTTAAACCCATCGGCCGCGAATTGATTCGTGATCTGGTGCATCACACGGCAAACAAATACCGATTCGATTCAGCGCAGCTCTGGCTGAACAGTCTGCGGTGGGACGGTATCCCGCGGGTCGAGCAGTTCGCCGCACGCTACCTGGGAACGGTCAACACGGACTACACCGGTGCCGTGTCGCGCTACTTGTGGACGGCGATGGCGGGCCGGGTGTTGGAGCCGGGCGTAAAGGCCGACATGGTGCCGATCCTGACCGGGCCGCAAGGGGCACGCAAGAGTACGGTGGTGATGGATATGGTGCCGGCGCCTGAGCACTACGCCGAGATCGACTTCTTCGCTGATGAGACCGACTTGGCCAGAAAGATGAGGGGCACGCTGATCGCGGAGTTTGCCGAACTAAAGGGGCTGCGCTCCAAGGAGATCGAGCACGTCAAGGCGTACATCACCCGGCAGAGGGAGAACTGGACGCCGAAGTTCATCGAGTTCAACCAGACCTATTCGCGCCGCTGCGTCTTTATCGGCACCACCAATCAAGAGGAATATCTGGCGGATGAAACCGGCAACCGCCGCTGGTTACCGCTCACTGTGGGCAACATTGATTGCGAGGCCGTGCGGCGAGACAGAGATCAACTCTGGGCGGAGGCCGCCCGGATGTTCGAGGTCGATGGGGTGGCATGGAAGGCGGCCGAACGGTTGGCGCGCGAGGTGCATGACCAGCACATGGTGATTGATCCTTGGCAGGCGCCGATCGAAAAGTGGCTGAGCGAGCCCGAGACCTTCGGCGAGGAAATTCGTCAGCTTGTAGGATTTCGCATCGGAGAAATTCTGTACGGAGCGCTTGCAATAAACACCAAAGAGCAGAACCGCGGCAACGAAATGCGCGTTGCGGCGATTCTTCGCAAGCTCGGTCTTGCAAAAAAAGACAAGTGGATTGGCGGACGGAGCGTCAAGTGCTGGCGACTCGCCACCTCTCGCTACTTGTCTGAGGTAGGTGGCGAGGCGGAAACGCCCGGCTAGTCTGGGTTCTCACCACCCTCGCTACCATCTCTACCTATTTCTATTGGAAGGATGGGTAAGGACTTATTAAGTCATTTTGGCGTAAGAGATGGAAAGTGGTAGCGAGGGTGGCGAGAGTGGCGAGGCGGTGTAGGCAAGTGAAATAGCTGCGAAATATTGCAGGTCGTACCAACGCATTCCGATGGCAGTGGAGATGGTGATTGATCATGACGGTAAAGCAGCTACCCATGGACAACTCGCGGTGGGCCGGCCATGAGCCAGAAAATCAAGATTGGACGATAAGGAGAATGGCATGGCCAAGAACCCAATGCATGATCTTAGCCGCTTCCCCGACTGGCTGCACCACGAGCTGCTGAACTGGTCGCGCTGGTGCTGGCTGGGCGCCTGGCCACACCCGCTGCCGCCTAACCATTGCGGCTCGGTGGAGCGCGACTACACGCGGTTCAGGGAAGATGGCTCAAGCGATGAGGCGAAGCCAATTCCCCCGAACGAGCCAAGAGCATTGATCGTCGATGGCGTCTGGCGTGACTTGCCCCCGGCGCCACGGCAGGTGCTGCGTGCCGAGTATCCGCAGTACCACGACTCAGGGCGGGCCGAGTTTGGTCGGGTCGGTGCGGCACGCAGGATGCGGCTGTGCTTGCGTGAGTACGAAGCCGCGCTGTGCGTCGCCGCTGGCCGCGTGTGGGATGCCTTCGAGGGGAAGCGATGAAATACGCCGACAAGGTTATTGGGTTAATGGCGGCCATGCCCGGGCGCGAGTTCCGCATGGTTGAGATCGTTCGCTATGTTTGCCCGACACCCAAGTCATCGAAGGATCGTAGTGCCGTGCGTGAAGGCGTGCGCATCGTCCTACTGTCACTGATCGGGTGTGGAAACGTAGCGTGTCGTCGAGCAAGCGCACGCGGTGGATACGCCGCGTATCGATGGCTATGAAAGTGCCAGATGGAATACTACAAAAGCGCCAGCCAGGGTGCCAGAATAGCGGCGGGGAAATTGCGGCCCGATTAATCGCACGACTCAATTCAGGATACATGAAGCCAGCCAGTCTCTTAAAGGGGCCGCTGGCTTTTCTCATATGCCACGCCTCAGCGACCAGTCCGGCCACGCCTGGGCCAAGATCCGCCAACGCATCTTGCGCCGCGACCGCGGCTTGTGCCAGCCCTGCAAGAGAGACGGTCGGCTGACGCTAGCGCAGCAGGTTGACCACATCGTCCCGGTGTCGAAGGGTGGTGGCGATGAGGACGACAACCTGCAAGGCATCTGCCTGGCGTGCCACGACGACAAGACCCGCATAGATCTCGGGTTGAAGGCAGTCACGGCGTGCGATGCCAATGGCGTGCCGCTCTCGCCCAACCATCCCTGGAATAAATGACGCGAGGGGTAGGGGGGGGTCGAAATCTCTGTGAATCGCCGGCGCAGCACCGTGCGTGAGCCTCTCTTTCAAAAAACTTACGGAATCCCGCGCGCAATGCGCGCGCGAGGGCATACGCAATGGCAAAGCCACAGCGCCTGGGGCGCAACTCCGCACTGACGCGGGTCGGGGTCGTGTCGGATGCTGTTCCCTTGCCCGAGGGGGTCGTCTTGCGCAGCGATGCCGAGATGGTGATGTGGCGACAGATCACCGATACCCGGAGCGCAAAGGACTGGCGTGAGTTGGATCTGATGCTGGTCGCCAAGGCCGTGCGCCTTGAGGCCGATATTCGAAAGCACCAGGAGGTGCTGGACCGAACCGGGCCGCTGCTCAAAACCGACCGGGGGACGCCGATCCCCAATCCGATGATTCAAGTCATCGAGACGCTGCAGCGTTCCCAGCTCACGATCATCCGTGGCCTTGGAATCCTGCAAACCGAAACCGATCCGCGCACCAAGAACGCCGCCGGCTTTGCGCAGACGGGATTCCGGTCACTGATCGATAGCACCGATGATTTGATTGCGAGGTGAGGATGAAACAAGACGTCAAGCAGCAGATCGAGTATGTCGCGGTCGATGCGCTAATTCCTTACGCGAAGAACGCCCGGACCCACACCGATGCCCAGGTGGCGCAGATCGCCGGAAGCATCCGTGAATTTGGGTTCACCAATCCGATTCTGATCGACGGCGCCAAGGGAATTGTCGCTGGCCACGGCAGGCTTCTCGCCGCTCGCAAACTGGATCTGGCGACGGTGCCGTGCATTCGGCTCGACGGCATGACCGAGACGCAGAAGCGCGCCTACATCATCGCCGACAACAAGCTGGCACTCAACGCTGGCTGGGACGACGCCATGCTGGCGTGCGAACTCGCCGACTTGGTGACCGCCGGCTACGATGTTGCACTGACCGGCTTCACCGCCGAGGAACTGGCGGCGCTGACGCCCGAGGAAACCTCTGCCGGCTTGACCGACGAGGATGCCACCCCTGAGCCTCCGGAAACGCCAGTGACGGTGCCCGGTGATGTCTGGCTACTCGGCCGGCACCGGCTGATGTGTGGCGATAGCACCAGCATCGATGCGGTAGAGACCTTGATGGCCGGTGGCCAGGCGGACATGCTGCTCACCGACCCACCCTACAACGTGGCTTACCAAGGCGGCACGGCGGAAAAGCTGACGATCAAGAACGACGCCCTGGGTGATGTTGCCTTCCGCCAGTTTCTGCGGGACGCCTTCACCACGGCAACGACCGTTATGAAGCCCGGGGCGGTCTTCTACATCTGGCATGCGGACTCCGAGGGCTACAACTTCCGGGGGGCCTGCAAGGATGCCGGCCTGACTGTTCGGCAATGCCTGATCTGGAAGAAGTCGAGCCTCGTCATGGGGCGCCAGGATTATCACTGGCGACATGAGCCGTGTCTGTATGGCTGGAAGGACGGTTCAGGTCATCTATGGGCCGCCGACCGCAAGCAGACGACCATTCTCGAGTTCGACAAGCCCTCGCGCAACGGGGAGCACCCGACCATGAAGCCCGTGGCGCTGTTCGAATATCAGATGCTGAACAACACCAAGGGTGCCGAT
>JBAXCM010000198.1:0-8035 GCA_037141475.1 Verrucomicrobiota bacterium
CCTGCCAGCAGGCACAGCAGGAACAGGGATGATAAGGGATGCGTGGACAATGGCATGGCAGAGAGGGCTGGACTTGAGAGTGCTCGATCGACCTCCCGTGTCAAGTCTTCTCAGCCAGCCCTTCCTTCCGGGTACCGCTTATTGCAACGAGGCCATATCGATGACAAAGCGGTACTTCACATCGCTTTTGAGAAGGCGCTCGTAAGCCTCGTTAATTTTTTGGATAGGGATGAGTTCGATGTCTGAAGTGATCGAATGTTCACCGCAGAAATCTAGCATCTCCTGGGTCTCGCGAATGCCGCCAATGAGCGAACCAGAAAAGCTGCGACGGTTATGGAGAAGACTGAATACCTGCACGGGCAGGGGTTGGGCCGGGACGCCGACCTGGGTGAGCGTGCCGTCGCGTTTGAGCAGCGCAAAGAAGGCGTTGATGTCGTGGGGGGCCGAAACCGTGTCGAGAATGAAATGAAAACTGTTAGCATGTTTTTTCATTTCGTCAGGGTTGGTGGAGATCACCACTTCGTCCGCACCCAGACGCAACGCATCCTCCGCCTTGCCCGGGGAGGTCGTCAACACCACCACCCGGGCACCAAAGGCATGGGCGAATTTCACGCCCATGTGGCCGAGCCCGCCCAGGCCCACAATGCCGACCTTCTGGCCCTTGCCGACGTTGTGGTGGCGGAGGGGCGAATAGGTGGTGATACCGGCACACAGCAGGGGAGCGCAGGCGGCTAGGTCGAGATTTTCCGGCACCCGCAGCACGAAGGCTTCGTCCACGACCACATGCTCGGAATAGCCGCCGTAGGTCATGCCGCCGAGGTGTTTGTCCGGGGAGTTGTAGGTGAAGATGGTGCCACTTTCACAGAATTGTTCAAATCCGTCGCGGCAATTTTCGCAACAGCGGCAGGAATCCACCATGCAGCCGACTGCGGCGAGATCGCCTTCCTTAAAGTGTTTGACCTCGGCACCGGTCTTGATGACTCGTCCGACAATCTCGTGACCGGGCACGCAGGGATAGGTTGTGCCACCCCACTCGTTGCGGCTGATGTGCAGATCCGTGTGGCAGACGCCGCAAAAAAGAATCTGGATATGTACATCTTTCGGGCCGGTCTCGCGGCGAGGAATGCTGACGGGAGCCAGCGGTGAAGTGGCGGCAACAGTGGAATATGCTTTGGAATTCGACATGTCATGAGGCTGTCGCCTCGCCACCCATCTGTCAATCAGGAATGAAGGGAGATTCCGTGAAGAACGCTCCGACGCATGTCTAGGCTCAGTCGCCGGTCTTAAGCACCTTGATGAAGGCATCCTGGGGGATATTGACCTTGCCGAAGAGCTTCATCTTCTTTTTGCCTTCCTTCTGTTTTTCTAGCAATTTTCGCTTACGAGTGATGTCGCCGCCGTAGCACTTGGCGGTGACATTTTTGCGCATGGCGGAGATGGATTCGCGGGCGACGATTTTACCGCCGACGGCAGCTTGGATGGCGACGACGAAGAGGTGGGCGGGAATAACATCCTTGAGACGGGTGGCCAAGGCGCGGCCGTAGGATTCTGCCTTGTCGCGGTGGACAATGGTGGAGAAGGCCTCGACCGGATCGCCGGCAATGAGGATGTCCATCTTGACCATCTTGGCGGCCCGATAACCGGCGTGCTCGTAATCCATCGAGGCATAGCCGCGGGTCATGGATTTAAGTTTGTCATTGAAATCCACCAAAATCTCGGCCAGCGGCAACACACAGGAGAGGATGACGCGGGTTTCGTCGATGGTTTCGGTGTGGGTCACTTCGCCACGCTTTTCGAGCACCAATTGCATCATATCGCCGATGTACTCACCGGGGACCATGATATAGACATTGACGATGGGCTCGAGGATTTCCTGGATGGTTTGCGGCTCGGGAAACAATGAGGGATTATCCACAATCACCTCCGAACCGTCGGTCAGAGTGACGTGATAGATCACTGACGGATAGGTCGAGATCACATTCATGTCGAACTCACGGCGCAGGCGCTCCTGAATGATCTCCATGTGCAACAGGCCGAGGAACCCGCAGCGGAAACCGAAGCCCAGGGCAGTGGAGCTTTCCTGTTGATAGGTGAATGCCGGGTCGTTGATCTGGAGCTTGCCCATGGCCATTTTCAGACCTTCGTAATCGGATGAATCCACCGGATAGATGCCGGAGAAAACCATCGGCTGAATCTCTTTGTAGCCGGGCAGAGCCTCCGGACAGGGGTGAGTGACATCGGTCATGGTATCGCCAACCTTCACTTCGGCGGCGGATTTCATGTTGGCAATGACGTAGCCGACGTCACCAGCCCGCAGAATGTCACAGGCCGTCATTTTCGGGGTGAAAATGCCCACTTCCTTGACCTCGTAGGTGTTGCCGGTAGCGAAAAGTTTGACTTTTTGGCCGCGTTTGACGGTGCCGGAAAACACCCGGACGTAGGAGACGACGCCGCGGTAAGCGTCATAGAGCGAGTCGAAGACACCACAGCGCAGCAACTTATCCGGGTTTTCCACCGGAGCGGGAACACGGGCAATGATGGCTTCGAGGATTTCCTCGATGCCGATGCCGTTCTTGGCGGAGGCCGGAATGCAATCCTCGGCCGGAATGCACAGAATCTCCTCAAGTTGGCGCTTGCACTTGGCCACATCGGCGGCCGGCAGGTCGATCTTGTTGAGCACCGGAATGATCAGCAGGTTCTGTTGGGTCGCCAAATGCAGGTTGGCCACCGTCTGGGCCTCCACGCCTTGGGCGGCGTCAACCATCAGAATAGCCCCCTCGCAGGCGGCCAGTGCCCGGGATACTTCGTAAGAAAAATCGACGTGACCGGGGGTGTCCAGCAGGTTGAGCTTGTACGTTTTACCGTCCTTGGCGGTGTATTCCATGGCCACCGGATGGGACTTGATCGTGATGCCCTTTTCCCGTTCCAAGTCCATCGAGTCGAGGAGTTGGTCCTGGCGCTGACGAAATGTGATGGTGCTGGTAGTCTCCAACAGGCGGTCCGACAGCGTGGTCTTCCCGTGATCAATGTGGGCGATGATCGAAAAATTGCGGGTCAGCTCGGTGGACATGGGAAAAAGGAATCGGCGGGGCGGGCGACGAACAAAGCAGGAAATTGCCGACAAGGCACGCTAATTCCGGCGCGGAAAATCGGTGGGCGGGGTGCTGGGGCGCGAGGCACCCAATCACTGGACGGGTTGAGGTTTTCCTTGGGTGGCTGCGGCGGCCTGAGGCTGGCCGAGCTTGATGATCTCCCGATCGTAGGTCATGGCCCCGTTGCACTCGGTCTCGACGTCGGTGGTTTGAGTGTAGATAAGCGCGTCGAGACCAGAGCTTTCACGGAGGGCGTAGGCACGGGTGATCAGGTTGACGAACGTGTCGGTAAGTTGTGAGGGATTGGCGGCCTTGCGATACCCCCAGTTGCTTTCGACCCAGGTATGGCCGGGCGTGGGCAGGGTGATACCGCCGCACTCGCCGCACACTGACGCCCGGCCATCGGTCGGTTGCGGGGCGCAGGGGCCGGGATACAAGTGGCCGTCCATCACGTCGCCGGCAGGGATATCGTGACCGCCGCTGGCGTTATTGACCCAGCGCGACGGGTCGAGCTGCTTGACCCAGTTGGTGAGGCGGGGGGTGTCGTATTGGCCCCAACCCTCGTTGAAAACAATCCACATGACAATCGACGGGTGATTGCCCCGGCCTTCGACCATGGCTTTGAGTTCAGTTTCGAACTGGGCGGCACCTTCCGGGGTATTCGCTTTGCCATCGGCCATGCTGCCATCCTTTTGTTTGCCGGCACCGGAGCCGACCGCACCGAGCACCGGACCGGCACTTGGCATGTCCTGCCACACCAGCAGGCCGAGTTTGTCGCACCAGTAGTACCAGCGGTCCGGCTCGACCTTCACATGCTTGCGGGCAACCCGCATGCCTAACATTTTTGTGACCTCGATGTCATAGCGGAGTGCCTCGTCGCTTGGTGCGGTGTAGATGCCGTCTGGCCAATACCCCTGATCGAGGAAACCAACCTGGAAAACTGGCTGGCCATTGAAGAGCATGCGGGTCACTCCCTTGTCATCCTTGGCGATGGTGAGTTTGCGCATTCCAAAGTAGCTCTTCACCATGTCTTCGCCGCACTCGACCCGCAAATCGTAGAGGAATGGGCTCTCCGGCGACCACAACTTGGGATCAGCGAGTTTCATGACGATCAGCTGGCCGGCCTCACCTTCGGCGCTCGCGACGGTCTTCTCTCCCTCCATGGCGCTGATTTTGGCTTTGCCTCCACCGTGGGTATGGACCATCACCGCGACGCTGGAGTGGTCCACGTCGGGCACAATTTTCAAGGATTCGATATAAGTGGCGGGGACGGTTTCCATCCAAACCGTTTGCCAAATCCCGGAACAGGGGGTGTAGCGAATCCCCTTGGAATGCGCTATCGCATCCAATTTCTGTTTGCCCCGGGCCTGCGCCCCACACGATGAATCGAAAACCGAGACCACCAACTCGTTGTCGGCACCGGGTCTGACCGCATCCGTCACGTCGAAACTGAACGCGTCATAGCCACCCTTGTGGCTGCCCACCGGCTTGCCGTTGACGGCGACCTTGGCCTCCCAATCGACCGCGCCGAAATGCAGCAGCAATCGTTGACCGACAGCCACCGCAGGTACGGCAAAACTGCGCCGATACCAAAGGCGTTGCTCAGGGGTGAGGGGTTGCTTCACGCCGGAGAGGGCCGACTCAATGCAGAATGGCACCAAAATTTTCCCGTTAGCGGGCGGGGCCGCCACGACATCAAGCGGGCTGATGGCATAGTCCCACAGGCCGTTGAGGTTTTGCCATGATTGACGGACGAGTTGCGGACGCGGGTATTCCGGCAGCACCTTCTCCGGCGAGACATCCTTCGCCCAGCGCGTCATGATTTGGCCTGGCACCGGCTGCCAATCGGCAGCGAGGACCGGGTACACAAGGCAAAGACTGGTGATGAGGCATGGCAGGCAGGGTCGTTTCATGAGCAATGGCATCGGGGACGCTTCGGGTAGGATCTGGCAATGGGGCATTGCAGCTGGGTTCATGAGCCGCCCCGCCCCTATTGTCAGCCGGTAAGGACCGCACGGTCAAGACCTGTCAAAACGCCCCATCGAGTAGGTGGATTTCGCGCCACGAGCACCTCTCTGATACCTTGGCAACAAACCATTCGGTTGCCCGTATGTGAATATTCCACACCAATCAAGAATCACGTCATTGCCATGCAAACAACTTTTCTAACAAACATAATCCGGCGGGATGGGCGCAGCGATGCGCATCCATTCCCGCCGGTATCTTTTGAAATCGGGGCGAGTGGTCTTGGATTAAGCCACCCGGTGGCTGGGAGGCGGCTTCAGCAACGGCGTCGGCGCGAGAATGCAAGCGCCCCACAGGCCCCGGCAAACAAACCCCCAGTGGCGGGCTCAGGGACCAGGAAACCACGGATTTCACCACCAGGAACCGCACTTGTGTGAATATTCAGATAGGCCTTGCCGGCATCAATTCCAGCAAACAGCGCGGCTTCAGCAGAAGACACAGTCCCTCCATTGGCGGTGACGAATGCAGCATTGTAACTCGTCGCCAAGCTCATGTCGAAATCCTGATCATAGGTACCCGAAGTGACCCCCGACGGGAATCCTGGGAAGGTTGGCGTCGCTGTGGCGACCCCGGCTGTCCCACTCCCAGCAACCGCAGTGGCGGAATGGATGTGCGAACCGGTCACATTGCCTATGAGACCGGCAAAGTCTACATGGACATGCATCGTGTTGGTGCTGGTGTCAAGGGTGACGATGGCAGAACCAATGCCAGGTGAGGCATTGGCCGGTGATTCATTGGGACCACTCAGGGTCGCAGTGTAAACAACTGTGGCAGAATGGGCAACGCCAGCAACCAACAACAAGGGTATGATTTTAATTAGGAATTTCATAGATTTCATTCTCTGATTCGCTGGCTATTTATCACCGCTTCTAAGGAGGACAAGGGCAAGAGTGAAAAAATTCCAAATATATTTCACCGAGTTGAGCGCTCAGATGGGTCGTTGGTGGGGCCGGTCCTTCAAAATCATGATTTCTTCTGATAGAATCGAAACCGCCGGAGGATTCCGCTTGCTGCTGATGGCCGAATTGACACCGTGGACCATTTAGCAAAATGGCTTGCAAGCGTGGAATCATCCTTGACAAGCCGGCCCCAAGCCGAAAGTATCCTGCGATTGTTCAAAACAACGTGCCATGTCTATCATCCTTGGTTGCTTTTTCGGTTTCACTGCTTGGTTTCTCATGCGGTATTTAGTGGCTGGTTTCTTCACGGTCGATCAAAACGAGCGTGCCGTGAAAACGGTTTTCGGGCGTGCCGCGCGAATCGGTGATCTAACCACTTTGAGTGATCCCATCGCAGACACGCTCAGTGAGGATCAAAAGGCGCGTTACTCTTATCCGCAAGTGCGGGTGATACCTCCAGGTGGACCGTATTTCAAATGGCCGTGGGAACGGATCTATAAGATATCCATCGCCACCGAAACACTCAACATGGCTTGGGACCCGGAGGATCCATCAGCCAATACCAACGGCACCCTGCTCGAAGCGGTCACCAAGGACCAACTCAACACAGGGCTCAGCGGCCAGATCCGCTATCGCGTCGCAGAGCGCAACCTCTACGCATTTTTGTTTGGCATCAAGAACCCGTTCGCCCACGTCATGGGCTACTTTGTTTCAGTGTTGCGCGAGCGAATTGCCAATTTCGAGGCTCCGCAAGCGGCGGCTGAGGAAGGCGCGCCGGACACGGCGGCAGTCATTGGCATATCTATCAACGATCTGCGCAAGAACCTCCGGGACCTCAACGAGCACATGGACACCGAATGCGTCTCATCGGCCGCCCGCTATGGGATGGTGCTGGATGCCACGCTTATCACCGGCATCGATCCGCCGCCGGAGGTCGAGTCGGCGTTGGCGGCGATCAACACTGCCTACAACCAAGTTTCCAGTGATATCAGTCTGGCACAGGCGTCGGCGGACCAAAAGATCGTGCAATCACGGCGGGCGGTCGAGATCGAGACGCTGCGCGCGCAGGCCGAGGTCGAGCCGCTGACACGGTTGGCGGCGCAGCTCACAGATTTGCAAAGCCGTGGCAGCCAGGCGCTCCGCGCTTATGTGCGAAACGTCCGCCTGGCCCTTTTCGAGAAAGCTCAACAAGTATTCGTGGAATCCAACAAATGAATCACTTCCTCTTTGCCGCCGCCGTCACCTTTGCCGGGTGTTCCATCGGAGTTCCGCTTCTCTTTGGCATGGCCCGGATGCTCGGGCTTTACACCATCATCCAGGAGCGCCAGTGCAACGTCTATGTCTTGTTCGGCAAGGTGCTCGCCACCATCGACGAGCCGGGCCTGCACATTCTGCCATTCACGCTCGGGCCCGCCGCGTTCATCGTTAACTGGTTAGGTAAATGCCATGTTCTGGACATGCGCCTCGACCAAGAGTACCTGCGCAGCCAGGCGGTGAATTCCGAGGAAGGCGCGCCGATGGGTATCGGGATCTGGCATGAAATGTTCATCAGTGATCCGGTCGCCTATCTATTCAAAAATAGCGACCCCCGGGGTTCGCTCTCCGCCAATGTTAGCAACTCCACCGTACGCTGCCTCAGCAACATGCCTTTGGCCACAATGATGGTCAACCGCCACGCCATGAGCGACAACGTCCGCAACGAAGTGTCGCCAAAATCCCATGAGTGGGGCTACAAACTCGGCTCGATCTACATCCGCAAGGTCCACTTCCGCGACGTCGGGATGATCCGCCAAATCGAAAGCAAGGTGGTCAATCGCTTGCGCCAAGTGACCTCCGCCATCAAACAGGACGGTGCCAATCAGGTGAGCATCATCACCAGCACAGCGGAGCGCCAGGCAGCAGTTGAGTTTGCCAAGGCCGCGGCGATCCGCCCGCAAATTGTCGGCGAGGCGCTGCAACGCATCTCTGAGGACAACGACGTGGCGGAAGCGATGTTCGAGATTCTGGAAACCCAGAAAG
>JBAXCM010000199.1:0-8015 GCA_037141475.1 Verrucomicrobiota bacterium
CCAGCAACCTCGGCGTCGCCCCCATCCATGAGCGCGGTACCCCAGAGCAAGTCGCTCACTACCTGCCCCGCGTCTGCCCGCCTGCTCCCGGCGAAACCCGCGAGGCCACCCGCGTCGCCTTCGCACTCACCGAGCCGATTCCTTTCGTCGGAGTGGAAACCGGCTTGCTAGGCGGCAAAATGCGCGTCACTGCTTGGGAAGACGGCCAGGAGCCGGTTCTTCACATTGACAAGCGGGGGCGTTTCATCACCAACATGGACTTTGCCAATGTGGTCACTGCGGCGGTTGATTCTGCCGATCCGCGGATCAAGGGCAGTTGCATCGTGATTCTCGAAAAAAGCGACCCCGGTCTGTGGGATTCCGGAGTGCCGACCCGCAAGATGGTCCACCAGCTATCTTCCACCTGCGATCCGGTATTCAATCTCACCGTGCCCGCCTCGCGCATCGTCGGCGGTTACACCGTCAAGGATGGCGTGATTATTCCTAACTTCAGCCACAGCGACGTCATCGAAGCCGTGTTCCGCCGCACCCGCGTGACCGTCGGCCTGATGACCTCGGCCAAATTACTATCAGCCGTCGAGCCCATCATCCGCTACCAGCGCAGTCGTTTCCGCGGTGGCGAAACCGGCGCTCCTGGATCGCCCCGCTACGACCTCGGCCTGCAGACGAAGCAGGACGTGCTGCATCGCTTGGTGGATATCTGGGCCACCGGTGAGGCCGGTGCCGCACTTGGATTTGAAACCGCCCGCCTGTTTGATAAACTCGACCCGCTCGACCGGCAAAAAGACCGCATGTTTGCCGAGCAAGGCCTCAGTGGCCGCAGCGCGTTGAAAGCCATGGCCCGCATTCAGGAGGATGCTGCGGATTGCATTCAACTGCGCCGCCAACCCGAGTCTAACCGCGACAATACCCGGCTTGATCTGCTCGAAGCCAACCTGCTGGTGCAATACGCCATCCTAGATGCTCAGGCCAACGTCCTGTGCCCGGCCTGCAAACTTTGGAATACCGGCCACGGAGCCACTATCATGCGTGAGGCGATCAGCTTGATGGGAGGCTACGGCATCACCGAGGATTGCCCCGGATTTTTGCCTCACAAATGGATGGATGCCCAATTGGAAGCCACCTACGAAGGGCCCGAGGCGGTCCAACGTCGCCAACTCTCGGTGACCATGACGAACAGCCTGTTCATCGCCCAGTTCGAGGGTTGGATCAAGGACCTCAAGGTCATCGCCTCCGAGCACCCCTCCACAGGGGCTTGCGCCCTCGGCTCCGCGATGGCTCTTTGGCTCTGGACCGTGCGCTACCTGCAAACTGCCACCGATGGCAATGGTGCCAAACTCTATCAATCCAACCGCCAGGGCGTCACATTCCCTCTCGCCGACGCTCTTTGCTGGCTTCTGGCCTCCCGCCAGCAAATCCTCGATATCGTCGATCTCGCGAAAAATGCTGCAGCCGATCCCTCGGTCGCCGAGGAGTTGCCTGGCACCCTGGCATTTTTCAGCGACCTCAGCCACGTCCAATCCGCCCGCGCCGCCGGTGAAACCGCCCGCATTTGCAGCGAACTGGTGTTTGGTTACAGCTTGCACCCGGAATGGACTGCCCAAGCCTGTGCCGCGTGCTACGGCAGTGCCGAACTCGATGCGCTCGAAGGCATCATGCCCGGTATCGCCAGCGGTGCCTGCGGCGTCGCCGATATCACTCCGGACGGCCAAGCCCACCCCGATAAGGCAGGCCCCTGCCCGGACACCAGCCGCCTGCAAGCATTCCTCCGCATGCGGTCCAAGCTCGACGGCTGCCTCTACGGCTTCGGTCTGGCCAAAGACCGCGCCGCCAACGCCCTCACCAGCGTCATGATCCCGGAAGCTCTGGATTATCCGCAATAAGACGCAAGCAATCATAAAACGGGATTGATGAGCTGCGAGGAGGACGCATATCCGCTTGACCTTGAAACTTGAAATCAACAACCCCACCATGATAGACCCCACCGACCGTCCGCAAATGGAAGCCGACATCGTCTGCGTCGGCTTCGGCCCGGCTTCCGGTGGGTTCCTGACAAAACTTGCGTCCGCTGTCCTCAATCCCGATGGCAGCCCAGCGCTGGAAAGCCCGTCGATGCCGGGCATGCCGCTGCAAGTGATGTGTTACGAGCGCGCCGATGATATCGGCCTCGGCGTCTCCGGCATCGTCACCAATGCCAAAAGCCTGCGCGAGTCGTTCCCCGATCTGGACCCCGCCCAAATTCCCATGGCCACTCCGGTCACCGAGGAGAAAATTATCTATCTGCTCGACCCGACCGGGGCCAGTCGCCGTCCGCTGAGCATGCGGGTGGCCGACAAGGCAATTCGCGCTCTGGGCGGGGTTATCGGCGTTAAACATGACGCCATGGAATTGCCGTGGACCCCGTCGTTTCTCAACAAGCACGGCGGCTTGATCCTTTCCATGGGCCAGTTCACCCAATGGGTCGGCAGCCAAGTCATGGCCAGTGGTGCCGTCCAAATCTGGCCAGGCAGCCCCGTCGGCGAAGCCATCATCGAAAATGACACGGTGGCCGGTGTTCGGTTGTTGGACCAGGGCGTCACCAAGGATGGCCAGCCAGGCGACGGATTTATGCCCGGCATGGACGTGCGTGCGCCGCTGACCGTGGTGGCGGACGGACCGGTCGGCGCGGTGGGCCAGCAACTCGACGAGCACTTTGGCGTGCCTAACGGTCATCATCTGCACGATTGGGCGCTGGGCATGAAGTTTGTGGTGGATCTGCCTGAATCCTGCGAACTCGCCCCCGGCACCGTGCTCCACACCATCGGCTATCCGGAACCCGAGATTTTCGGCTTCCTCTACGTTCATCCTGACCGCGTGGCCTCGTTAGGCATCTTTGTTCCCTCGTGGTTCGATAATCCCGCCCGCACCGCCTACCGCTACCTCCAACATTGGATGATGCATCCCTATCTTTGGTGCCACCTCAAGGGCGGACGCCTCCGCTCGTGGGGTGCCAAATCCCTCCAAGAATCCGGACGCCGTGGCGAACCTCACCTCACCGGCAACGGCTTCGCACGCATCGGCGAAGGCAGCGGTTCCACCAATGTTCTAACTAACTCCGGGGTCGATGAAGCCTGGGCCACCGGCGTCCAACTCGCCGAAGCCGTCATCGAATTGCTCAAAGCCGGCAAGCCCTTCACCAAGGGAAACCTCGACGCCACCTACGTCGCCCGACGCCGCGCCAGTTGGGTTGAGTCCGAAGCCCGTGTCGCCGAGAAAGCCCGCGATGGATTCCAACGCGGCGTGGTCCCCGGCTTCATCGGCACCATGCTCACCGGCCTCACCAAAGGACTCTTTGCTATGCCCGGCCACCCCGGTGCGCCCCACACTCGCGTCCCCGCTCCGGCCGACTACTACGCGGGTCGTATTTCAAAGGATGATCTCGCCGCTATCCGCAATGACTGCGATACCAAGGGCATTGCTGCCAGCGGCGTGCTGATGGACCGGGTCGGCTGGCCGGCGATCCCGTTTGACGGTGAGTTGTTGGTCTCCCACCAAGACGCCCTGCTCATGGGTGGCAAGGTCCAGGCACCGTCGGGCTATGCCGATCACGTGGTTTTTCTCTATCCAAGCGAGTGTGAAACCTGCGCCAGCAAAATCTGTGTGGAAATGTGTTCCGGTCAGGCCATCACTCCCAGTGATAACGGCCGCCCCGTCTTCGACCGTGAAAAGTGCATCCATTGCGGTGCCTGCCTGTGGAACTGCGCCAAAGCCCATCCAAAAAACCCGGAACACACCCGCGTCAGTTTCCGCGCCGGTACCGGCGGCCTCCACTCCGCCGAAAATTAGTCGCAAGTCGCAAGAAGCAAGAAGCAAGAAGCAAGAAGCAAGAAGCAAAGAACTCTGGGTCCGCCCTAAAAAGCGCTCTAAGTACGGGCTTGTTCAATTCCCTTGAAATCGCGCTCATGGCTCATGAGTCGCTCAAAAATATTTGTCGTTTCTAGCGGCGTGGCCATGACCGCCGATGCCCCTGAATCACGAACGAACCCGCCGACACGACAAGGGTCGTCTTATTGGCGCGTCAGCGGTCACAGACATGCCACTGCAGAGAGAATCGACGAGATATGCCATTTGAGACCTATCAGGGAGCAGGGGCCACGCCTGTGACGAGCACAGGTGCCGCTTCCAACCCGTCCGCAGTGGCCTGCAGGTGGATCTGGCCAGGTGTGCGCTTGGCCTTGATGACGGCCAGGCACATGCCGTGAAACGCCTTGTGCTGAGTGGCTTGGAACGGCTCATGGTTGGTTGGATCCCCATTGTCCAACCCGGCGAGCGTGGCCGGGCCTTGCAGCGAGAAATGGATGAGGTTGTCGGCATTCGGGCACAGGTTGCCATCCTTATCGACGACGCGCAGTTCGACGTAAGATAGATCCGTGCCGTCGGCCGCGAGTTGTTGGCGGTCTGCGCTGGCCAGGAGTTTGGCGGGTGCTCCCGCAGTGCGAACTTCCGTGGTGAACGTGTGGCCGTCCTTGCTGCCGACGGCCTTGAGCACGCCAGGAGCATAGGGGACTTGCCACTCCAAGTGCAGGCTTTTGTTGTCTTTGAAATCCTTGCTGCCTAGCGACTTTCCGTTGAGAAACAGCTCGACTGAATCCGCATTGGTGAAGCACCACACAGGAATCTCCTTGCCTTCAAAACCCGGCCAGTTCCAATGGGGTAAGAGATAGACGAGCGGCTTGTCACTCCACTGGCTCTGATAGAGGTAGTAGCGATCTTTGGGGAAACCTGCCAGATCGATGATCCCAAAGTAGGAACTGCGCGACGGCCAACCATACGGCGTCGGCTCACCGATGTAATCGAAACCAGTCCATACAAATTCCCCCGCCACCCACGGAGCTCGCTTCAGGTTCATCAAGCTGTCTTCAGCCGTGCAGCCCCAGCCGGGCCGATCCAGATCATAGGATGTGCACTGGTTGTTAGGATGCATGTTTATGCTCACCTTGCCGTCAGGCTTGATTTCCAGCCCGTATTCGCCACGGGTGCTGAGCGCTGAGGCGGTCTCTGTTGCTACTAACAATTTCCCCTTTTGCTCGTTGTATTGGTTGGTGAAGTAGTTCATGCCGACGACGTCCAGCGCCTTGGTGAAGCCGTTGGTGATGGCGGGTCCCATCTTGTTGACGCCGGAGGTGACGAGTCGCGTCGGGTCTTCGCGGTGGCAGATGTCGGCCAGGCGTTGCGCCATCGCGCCGCCTTGGGGAGCCGCCTGTTCCTTGATCTCATTGCCGATGCTCCACAGGATGATGCTCGGGTGGTTGCGGTCGCGCCGGACCATGCCAACCAAGTCGCGCTCGCTCCAATCATCGAAAAACCGTTTGTAGCCGAATTTCATCCCGCTCTTGGGAATGATCCATTCGTCGAATATCTCGTCCATCACCAGCAGGCCCATGCGGTCGCATAGATCTAGCAATTCTGGTGCCGGGGGATTGTGGCTGGTGCGGATGGAGTTGCAACCCATTGCCTTGAGGATCTCGAGTTGGCGCTCTATGCCGCGGCGGTTCACTGCCGCGCCGAGGCAACCGAGGTCGTGATGCTGGCACACACCCTTGAGTTGTACCCGCTTGCCGTTGAGAAAAAATCCTTTGTCGGCAGTAAACTGCAGACTGCGGATGCCCAGCGGAGTGGTGTAGTGATCCACCACACGGCCGCCAACACTCACCTCTGAAACCACTTGATAGATATAGGGATCTTCGGTTGACCAGCGCCGCGGGCCGGCGACTGTGAGCGTCTGGCCAAACTCATGGGCGGTGCCGGCGGCGAGAGATTCGTTCGTTTTCCCTTCGGCCACCGCTTTGCCGTCGGCACCGAGAATCGTGGTGGTTAGCATGGCTTCGGCCGCTGTTTCGCCGTCGTTGCGGACCTGGGTTCGCACACTGACCTCGGCCTCGGCATCAGTGATTTTTGGAGTGGTGACGCAGGTTCCCCACGGGGCCAAGTGCAGAGGGTCGGTTAGGATGAGGTACACGTGGCGGTAGATGCCAGCACCCGAATACCACCTTGAGCAGGGTTGTTGGACGTTGACGCGCACTGCGAGCAGATTTTCACCCGGCTTTAATGAGTTTGTCAGATCAAATTCAAAGCTGGTGTAGCCGTAGGGTTGCTTGCCGATTGAAAGACCATTGAGCCAGACTTCGCTGTCCATATAGACGCCGTCAAAGCGGATGCTGACGTGTTTGCCTTGGCTGGCCTCGGGCGAGCTGAATGTTTTTCGGTACCAACCGATGCCGCCGTTGAGCGCCCCGGCACTGGTGCCGCCCGGGCTCTTTTTGTCGAACGGGCCGTCCATCGTCGCCGGGTCGCTGCCGGGTGGCCCCTCGATGCTGAAATCGTGCGGAACATCCAGGTTTCGCCAACCGACGTCCGGGGCGTTGAGAGCCGGGGATTGGCCGCCCTCGACCTCGCCCAAATGGAAGCGCCAGTCTTGGTCGAAATTTAACGTTTGGCGGGGGCCAGCCAATGGGGGATCGGCGGCCCGTGTGCTAAGTGCCGACCCTAGCGAAAGGATGGCGGTGATGGTTAGGATGGCGGGGTGTGGCAGGCGCTTAGTCATTTGATAGGTTATGGGATTGCGGGCACGGGTTGTTTGGCGAGGCCGATTTGGAAGCGTTTGCCACCGTCGCGGGTGCCCTGCATGTAGAACCAATAGTCACTGCCCTCGCGGATGATATCGCCATGACTCAGGGTGCCTTTGGCAAAATCCGGGTTATTGATATGGATACGGCCACAATCGGTGAAGGGCATTTTGAGGTCTTTGGTGGTGTAGGCCTTGTAATATTCACCGTTGCCGGAAAAGCCGACGCATCCGAACAACGTGTAGGTAGGGCCATCCTTGAGTAGCACACTGCCCTCGCCCACCGCACCGGTGGCGACGGGATCGGCGGACCAATCGAGCAAGTTGGTAGATGTGACGTAGAAGATCGAGTCGCCGCCGGAGGTGTAGAAGAGGTAATAGGTGCCGTTTTCAAAGAAGATGAATGGGTCGTTGCACTTGCCCTTGTGGAGCACCGGATTGCCGGGGTTTTTTGTCCAGTGGCGCAGATCGGTGGATGTGGCATAGCCGATTTCCACTGCCCGCTTCGGGTTTTTTCCGGCATAATACATATAATAGACACCGTCTTTTAAAATGGGTTTGGCGGGTGCCTGTGGCCGCTCCTCGTCCCATTCGCCGGGCTTGCCCTTGGGAATGGATAGCCCCTGATAGGTCCACGTCAGTCCGTCAGGAGAGGTTGCGTAATCGATGCGCGGTTCACCTTTGCCACCGCAGCCGGTGTCCTGCCACGGGTTAGCGCTGGTGTAGTACATGTAATAGGTGTCGCCGAATTTGACGACCGACGGATCCTTGGCCCAGTCGTCGTCTGGATCCCGATAAACCGGTTGCTCCGCAGTTTTCCAGGTTCCCGCCGCCAACACGGCGTCGGCCGGCACGACCTCTGGAGTGGCAGGTTTGGGAGCGGCCAGCCCGAGCGGGGCAGCGAGGGCGACACAGACACCTGCTAGGCACGTTAGCAACGGCAGGCGAGCTGATTTTGTGGCGCATCCCGGGGCGATTTTAAAAATCCAAGTGGCGCGGTGATCGGGGGAGGGGAATGGGAGGATTCTTATTTTCATGGCGGCAGGCAAATTCGCTGCGTATCAACGCTGCGAATGACCGGGATTTTTCAGTCAATTCCAGCGAGGGTCAGGAGGGGTTCATCTCTGATAGGTGCAAGAATCAGTTCCACACGAACCGAAGGGGGACGGAGGCGATCGCATGGCCGCATTTTGCTCTCAAAGAACCGTGTGGTTGAGCCTTGTCCCGAATTTCGAAATAGGAACCACGAATTGCACGAATCTCATGAATTGAGAGGGGGCTGGGATGTCACATCACTGCACAAGAATGCGAGTTCGGCAGATCCCGTCAGAGTTCGGAAGTGCCTGATCATTTGTGGCTATCTCTACTCTGTCATTTCATTGAAGATAATTCTTGCCAAGTGGGGTGGCAC
>JBAXCM010000200.1:0-8011 GCA_037141475.1 Verrucomicrobiota bacterium
GTCTGCGGGAGATCTTCCGGTCTCCACCCGTTGCCTATGGTCCGGTGCCATTCTATTGGTGGGCGGGCGAAACCCTTGAACGCGGCCGCATCGCCTGGCAACTCGATCAACTCCGCGACAAGGGCGTTCGTCAAACTGTCATCAGCTATCCCCACCACCCGGACGGCTCGAGCGATCTCGGCGATCCGCCGCTTTTCTCTGCGGATTGGTGGGAGTTGTTTCGCTGGTTTCTAACAGCATGTCGCGAGCGCGGCATGACCGTCGGTTTCCAAGATTACACCTTGGTGGCCCCCATCCTCAAAGCCATCGGCCTTGAAACGCCAGACATGCAGGGCGGGCAAATGAGCTGCGTCTCGAGCAGGGCGGCTGGCAGCGAATGCGTCCGACTCACGGCGGAAGCGGATACCCACGTCATCGGGGCCTGGGCCTATCCGCTAGTGGACGGCGTGCCGCAATCCGAGGGCATGATTCCGCTGACGGACAGGGTGCATGACGGGGAACTGAGCTGGCTGGCTCCATCGGGCGGATGGTTTGTCGCCCTGGTTTTTGCCCGGATCAACGCCTTCGATCCGCTTCATCCGGAATCCGGTCGGCTCGCCATCGACAGGCTTTACGCCCCTTTTGAGCGTGAGTGCCCCGGTGAGGTGGGCACTACCCTGAATCTGTTCTTCCAGGACGAACTCGACTTCGGATGCCGCATGCCGTTTTGGTCCAACTTTCTGTTGAGCTCATTTGAGGAATTGAAAGGTTACGATCTTTCGCCGCAGCTTCCCGCCCTTTGGCATGATTTCGGCAACCGGACGGAAAAGATCCGGCTGGATTACGCCGATGTGGTGAGCCGGCGGCAGGAGAGTTGTTATTTCGAGCCTGTTTTCCGCTGGCATGAATCGCGCGGCACGCTTTTCGGTCACGACAACTGTGGCCGCGGACGGATTGCCGAAGGTCGCGCCCACTATGGCGATTACTTCCGGGCCATGCGCTGGTATTCGGCACCGGGCTGCGATGATCCGAAGCTGCACGGGCCGCGGTCTTTCAAAGGGCTCAAGGTCAATAGTTCCATCGCCCATCTCTATCAACGGCCGCGGGTCTGGGTGGAGGCATTCCACTCAAGCGGATGGGGGACCACGCCCGCCGAAGTCGTCGCCGCCATCCATGAGGACTTCGCCTATGGGGCCACCGTGGTGAACCTTCACGGCCTGTATTACTCGACGTTCGGCGGTTGGTGGGAATGGGCACCGCCGGATTTCCACTTCCGCCAGCCGTATTGGGAACATGCCAAATCCCTCAACGATTACTTCACCCGCTTGTCATGGCTGCTTTCACAAGGGGTTCATCGGTGCGATGTGGCTATCGTCTATCCGATCACCGCACTCGATGCCAAACCCGCCAATCCAGCGTGCGGCGGGCACGTCGCTCACGTCGCTAACGATGAGCTCGGCGGCGCTGAAGCCGACCACCCGCAACCCGAAGCATCCGCCTTTCAGTTAGGAAAATATCTTTTCGACCGGAACTGCGACTTCGATTTCGTTGACTTTGAATCACTCGAACGGGCGACGTCCGCCGATGGCGGATTGCATGTGGCGGGCGGCACCTACCGGGTGTTGATCCTTCCCGCGATGGAGGCTGTGCGGTTCTCCACCCTAGAGAAAACCCGCGAATTCGTTCTGGCAGGCGGGGTGGTGATTGCCTTTGGCTGCCTGCCGCGCGCCAGTGATCGGGCTGGCCGCTGCGATTCGCTTCTGACGTCCCTGATCGTTGAGGTTTTCGGCGATCCGGCGGACGATTCACCCCTGGAGAAATCCCACCCCGGTGGCGGGCGGGCGTTTTTCATCCCCAAGGGCTGGGCAAATGTTCTGGAGGCCATCCGCCGCTCGATCGACTGCGATGTGATGTCTTCAGTTCCATTGCAGGTGCTGCATCGCCAGCTTGCGGACGAGGAAACCGAGGTGTTCTATTTGTTCAATCCGGCACCCCATCCGGTGCTTGCCGAGGTGGCATTTCGCAACGCCGGCCGCACGGAACTCTGGAACGCGTGGACCGGCGAAATCCAACCCGCCGCCATCGACAGCCCGCTTGCCTTCGGTGCGGGCGAGGCGAAATTGTTAGTTTTTCGGTGCCATGGCAGTCCAGCCCTGCATCCGAACCCGCCGTCCCGTCATGAAGCCAGTGTGCTGGCCACCTTGGACGGGCCATGGGAATTCCAGGTGATACCCACGCTGGACAATCGGTTCGGGGACTTCAGTCATCCGGCCACGCCGGAAATGTTAGGCCCGCAGGCACGGCGGTTCCGCTATGCGGATGCGTTTGACGACACCGCCGATTGGCGTGCTCCGGGCTTCAACGATTCCACCTGGCCGGAGACCACCTATTCGTTTGGGTCGCGCTTGGAATCCATCGGCCCGATGCCACCCGGCGGCGATCTGACTGCCATCGAGGATTGGCTGGTGCGAGGAGGCCCGGAACCGCCGGACCATCCCGCCTGGCAGCCCTATCCGGTTTCCCTCCGCTGGGGCATCGAGCGAGATCCGTTTCTAACGGACTGGCTGTGCGGCCCGCACGGGCTCAAGGGACGCGTGCCGGAGGAATTCCTCGATTTCCATTGCGAGGTGCCTGGATCGGTCTGGTATATACGCACGGTGATCGCTGCGCAGAAGGATCGGGGGGTGCCGATGCGGATAGGCGGGCGCTGTGCCTATCAGGCATGGCTCAATGGCAACGAGATATTCTATCAACAAGACGCGCTTCCGCCCGGTCGCCACGAACCATGGAGCATCCCTCACTACGCATGTGAACCCCGCGAGCACGACGTCGCGCTTCATCTTGGGGCGAACCACCTCGTCATCAAGCTCGTCCAATCACCCGGCCAGCGCAGCCGCGCATTCTTCCGCTTTACCGCGGAACCTGCACCTTCGCCTCTGATGCTCCGCGGCTTCCACGATCCGTCGCTGCCTCGCCCTGCCTTGCCCGAGCCATCGGGCCGCAGCGGCATCCGTTTTCGATTCACCGGTCCGCCCGGGATGCACACGGTCCGCTTGCTTACCCGTGGTCCGGCATCCCTCTGGATCGATGGTGCCACCCAGCCACTCGACTTGGTGGAAATCACAGCTGACAGAAATTACCGTTACATTGCCCATCTAGCAGAAATGGCAGTAACCCCGTGTGTGCTGGCCCTCCTGATTGTGGCCCCGGCGGACTCGCGTGCCGGCGACGCCCTGCCCGAACCGGTATGCTTCGATTGTGGCAGCGGCACCATCCCGCTCGGCGATTGGTGCCGGCAGGGGCTCGCCACCTACTCCGGTGCCGCCACCTACTCGCGCGCCTTTGAAATTTCAGATTGCAAATCCCAGCTTGTCCTCGACCTCGGCCAGCTGAGTGCCACTGCGGAAGTCAGGGTGAATGGCCACGTTGCCGCCATCCTGGTCGCTCCGCCATGGACGTGTGACATCACGCCCTTCCTCAAACCCGGGAACAACCAACTTTCGATCACCATCGCCAACACGCTTGCCAACCACTACAGCGTGGGCATTCCCTCGCCTTATGCTTTTGATAGCCAAACCCGCTCAGGCCTGTTCGGCCCTGTTGTAATATTCCACACCTGATCCCATGCGTATCCTGACATTCGCCCTAGCCGGCCTTGCCCTCGCCACATCCCCCCTCCAAGCCCAGACCAACGGCATGGCGGAGTATCAAAAATCCAAGTACGGGTTCTTTGTCCACTTCGTCTGGGGCGGAGGACCCGGCACCCAATTCACCAAGGACCGAGACGGCAAGCAACCCGCCACCTTCGATGAATTCGCCGCCTCCTTCGATGCCACGGGCTTCGCTAACGATCTCGATAGATGGGGCGTGGAATACGTCATTCTCACGGCTTGGCACTATAATATCAACCCGCTGTTTCCCAGTGAGACCATGAAGAAATGGGGCATGGCCAAACACGTCTGCAAGCGTGATCTGTTAGGAGATGTGATCGCCGCCTGCAAGGCCAAGGGCATCAAGGTCATGTTCTACACCCACCCGCGGGACGGTCACGACCTGCAGCCCGAGGACCAGGCCAAGACCGGTTGGGGCGGTGCCAACGGCAGCGATCCAAAGTGGGAAAACTTCGACCGCAAGAAGTGGAATGATTTCACCAACGAACTCTATCATGAACTCGTCGCCCGCTATGGCAAGGATCTCATCGGCATTTATTCCGACGAAGGCAGCGGCGCGGGAGACAGCTACAAGGTCGTCGATTACCCGCGCCTGCGCCGCACCGTGAAGGAACTCCAACCCGACCTGGTGATGGTCCAGAATTGGTATGGCACCAGTTACTCGCTGGACACGGGATGCAAGGAATACCACCACTGGGGCGAGTTCGCCAACACCGACGCCAACGCTTGGCCGGCTTACCGGACGTCGGTGGCCACCTGTTTCGCCACCACCTGGTGGTCCGCGGTGCCGGCCGGGAAAAACACCGTGGTCTTCAAACCGGATGACATGTTCCGCTATACCGTCCTCCAGGCCGGAGCCAACCACGAGGGCGGCGGCGTCCAGTGGGCCGCGGGCAACTATGCCGGCGGCGGCTGGGAAACCGGCGTCGATGAAACGATGACCCGACTCGGCAGTTATATCAAACCAATCGCCGAATCTATCAAAAACGTGTTTGCCAGCACCTCGTGGCCCACCGCGCCGGGCATCAAGCTCCCCGATCTCAAATGGGGAGTGGCCACCCGCGCGACCGACGACTCGATCGAATACCTGCATGTCCTCACGGCGCCGCCCGGCGGCGCGAAATCCCTCACCCTGCCGCCGCCGGCAGATGGCAAGCGCTTTGACAAGGCGGTCTTGTTGGCCAGCAAGAAGGGGGTCACAATCAGACAGGATGAGACCGGTGTGCACCTGCAGCTTCCGGCAGAAGAAAACTGGGACAGGCTCGATACCGTCATCGCGCTGAAGACCGCCGCGGATTCGCCACCGGTGAACCTTGCCTTGTGGAAAGCCTTCGGCGCGTCGTCGTTTCCGGATCCCACGGCCGCCGGCGGCTCGGCCTTCGCATTTTATGCGGTGGATGGCAATCCGGCCACCGCATGGTCATCGCGTCCCGAGGGCATCACTCGCGGCAACGAACCCGTTCCGGCTGACAACTTGCCTTGGTGCCAGGTCGATCTCGGCAAGCCCGCGAAGCTTGCCCGCATCGAGGTTCTCGGGTCGTTGGGAGCGGACGTTGCAATTTCCGTCTCGTCGGATCCGGCTTTTGGCACAGCGAGGACCGTGGCCGCTTCGAAAGCCGCCGGAGCAGCCACACTGGAAATCAGGAATGCCACTTACGGCAAGGGCGACAAGATGGCCGACGTCACCGCCAAGGTGCGCCAGGCGGTGGTCTCCGGCGGCCTCTCCGTGAAGGCCGAGAACGCCCTCAGTGGCGGCGATCCCGCGCCCGCCACCCCAAAGCAACTGCGCGTCGAGTTCACCCTCAACGGCAAGGATGACGCCATGACCGTCGCGGAAAACGATGTGCTCTCCATCGGCAATGCCGGACCATGGGTCGTCGGCCTGCCTAACGGCACAACCGCGCGTTTCGTCCGCCTCGGCCGCACCAAGCCCGGCCCGCCACTCCATGTGAATGAATTCCGCGTTTTCGGCAAATTCGAGTAAGCAACAACTCCATGACCCAATCCCCCAAGACCTGCACGACCGGCAGCATGCTCACCTACTCGTTGGGCGAGTGCGCAAATTCACTGGTGATGAACGGCATTTTCGGTTTCGCGATGCTGTTCTATACCAAATCGCTGGGACTCGATCCCACCTGGGCCGGGTTGGCAATGTCACTCTCGGTCTTCTGGGAAGCGGTCACCGAGCCGGTCATGGGCCACGTCAGCGACAACACCCGCAGCCGGTGGGGCCGCCGTCATCCATACATGTTGGTTGGCGGGTTGCTGATGGCGCTTTGTTCCTATCTGATCTGGACGGTTCCCGGCGCATGCCGCGGCAGCCAGATGGCGATCTTCTGGTATCTGGTCGCGATGAATCTGTTGCTGCGCACGGGCCTCACCCTGTTCTTCATCCCCTACATGGCGCTCGGATTCGAAATGTGTGGCGATTATCAGGGCCGCTCAAGGCTCCAGGGAATCCGCCAGATCTTTAACATGGCCGCCAACTTCGCCGGACCTGCGATGGCATGGACGATTTTCTTCAAGGACAAGGGTGGCGTGCAAGCCACCACCGTGGAGGCGAACTATCATTCCATGGGCGGGTGTTTCGCCGCCGCCACCGTGGTGTTCGTTTTGTTAGTCATGATGTTCACTTTCCGTTGGCATGAGGACACCCGCGCCGTCGCCCGCGATTCGCAAAGCGGCTGGCTCAGGGATTTTCTCATCGACATGAGGCAGATCCTTGCCGATCCCAATCCCCGCTGGGTCTTTGTCTTCATCTTCGTCGTCTGCGCCGGCATGGTCATCGTCAGTTCGCTCCAGATGTTCGTCTATGATGACTTCATGAAATTCCCGGCCTGGCAAAAATCCATCGCCCACGGCGGCACCATGGTCGGCATGGCGCTCGGGGCCCTGCTGTCGATGGGCCTCACCAAACGGTTCGACAAAAAGGGCGCGGTACTCCTCGGCGGTGCCATCAGCATCCTGTGCAATCTCATGCTGGCGCTGCTTTTCCTAACGGGAATGGTCAAGCCGGACGCCACGCTCACCATCGGCGGTGCCACCTTGCCGCTCGCGCTGGTGTTGTTTGTGATCCTTCACGCCGGCTACTGGCTGGGCAACGGCATCATGCTGCCAATCTCCACCGCGATGATGGCGGACGTCAGCGAAGTGCGCCGCCTGCAAACCGGCGAGGTCAAGGACGGCGGTTATTCATCGGTCTTCAGCCTAGCGATGCGCATGGCGATTTCCTTCAGCCTGATCGCCAGCGGTTGGTGCCTCAGCGGCATCGGCTATCAGGTGCCCAAGGATGGCAATGCCGTGACCCAGACGCCGCAGGCTATCTGGAACCTGGGCATGGTCACGTTTGTCATCGGCGCGGCGATCTGCCTCGCCTCCTTGCTGGTGATCAGGCTCTATCCGGTTACCCGCTCACGGCTGGAGGAACTGCGGAAACAGGCGTGACAACTTCCGGTTCTAGGAACCAGTCCGCGCATCGGTTGATGTTGGGAAAATGCAAAAAATTCAGGGATTCGTCCATGGCAATGGGTGGTCGCATCCCCTACTTTCCATCAACCCGTCCGGCAGAAAGAAACCTTGGCCACAACCCATCCACCCACCGCCATGAGAACAACCCCCGATCCAATTGCAAGCAGCCGGTTCGACTCTCGGGCTAGAGCCCCCCATCGCGCCGGCGGAGGCTGGGTTCAAGGATTGGCTGGGGTTTTTCTGCTGGCGGTCGCCTTGCCAGCCGTGGCGGAGCAGACGATCTATCAGGATCTTTTCAACGACCAGCAGAACATCAACCGGGGAGGTCCCTATACCCAAAGCCTGGGCGGGTCCGCGCCCACGACGCGCAACGCCGTCGGTGGTGGCAGTTCCAGCGCCACCTGGACGTATGCGGCGGAGACGGGCGGTTGGGGGCAGCGGGACTTCGGCAACAACGGCGTCGCCACGCCCACCAGCTCGAACTACCTGCCGTTCACTCCCCAACAAGGGCACTTCTACCTGCTCACGGCCACTATCGACGCGACGGACTCGACGAACGGCGAGTGGTTCACGATCGGCTTCACGTCTATCCCTAACAACTGGTCTCCCGGCAACTTTGTCGCGGATTTGGGCAACAATCTGGTTCGGGCCGGCCAGTCCAAAACGATCGCCGTGACGCTCGACACGCGGGCGGCCGGTTGGTCTAACAGCCAGGGGTTGGCTTACGCCGGCTGGTTCACTGATATTCCAGGCCAACTGAATTTGAGCGCGTCGCAGCAGTTGAAGATCGATAACTTCAGTTTGGTGATCCAAAACCCCTGCACGATTACCTATGATGCCAACGGGGTCGGCAGCGGATCGGTGCCGGTGGATGGGGATGTCTATTCGTCGGG
>JBAXCM010000201.1:0-7995 GCA_037141475.1 Verrucomicrobiota bacterium
CCGCGCAATACTTGGTTTCCTTGCAGGACCGCAGCAACGGTGCCAACCGGCTCGGCTATGCCTTCCAACAGCACAATGCGGCGACTCAGTTCCAATTCACCTACGGCAAACCCGGTAATCAAAATGGCACGCTCACAAGCGGAACTGACCTCGTCATTGGTTCAGTGTATCATGTGGTTGCTACCTACGATGGCACCACGATGAAAATGTATGTGAATGGTGCTGTGAAAGCCACAGCTGCCGACATCTATGTGCCGGCCACTGTCACTCAGCCCGGCTTCACGATCGGTTCCCGCAATGGCAGCACGTCCATGCCATCTAACATCCAAGATGTGGCGATCTACAGTCGTGCGCTCACGGCTGCCGAAATCCTCAGTCATTTCAACAATGCTCCAGCGACGCTGAGTTATGCCGATTGGGCCACCGCTCACGGGATTAGCGGCCAAGTCGGGACTGCGGATGCTGACGACGACGGCATGAGCAACTTCCAAGAGTATGCGTTCGGCCTCAACCCCACCAGTGGCAAGTCGGTCAACCCGATCAGCGTACCGTTCAACAAGGCGAACGGCACGTTCTCCTACACCCGCACGGCTAACACCGGTCTTACCTACACGGTGTGGCACTCTGCGGACTTGGTAAGTTGGACATCGGGTGGTGCGTCCCAGGGAACCGCCAATGATGACGGTGGCGGTGTCGAGACGGTTCCAGTGATACTTGACGCGAGCCTGCTAAGTGCTCCCATGCTGTTTGTCCGGGTGCAAGCCCAATGATGTGACCTGAAGCTCGGGCCAACCGTCCGCGCTTCCTGATTCAATCAAAGCGTAAGGCCGGGAGTGCGATACTCCCGGCCTTATCCGTTTCCTGGCGGCCGGTGTTGGCGGCATCAGAACTGAGTGTTCGACAACGAAGCGGGCAAGTCCAACCCCTAACTGTCCGCTGTGGACGGAGTCGCTACGCTCGGATAAAAACTACCGGAGCCATGGCAACACGGGTGGTGATGAAATTGGGTTGGGCCGGATCCTGCAGCCATTCATTGCGTTCGCGGGCATCCGAACCGTAGCCGTCATCACTGGTCGCCTCGATGGTATTGACCGCCATGTCCCAGAGGCGATTGAGGAATCCATCGTTGCACGCGAACCGTCCGAGGCGGTCGAAGGGATATCGGCGATCCGTCATGGTAATTGCAATAACGCACCTACATCCTGCTCAGCCCCATGCCCTTGGCCCGCAAACGCCACACTCAGCAGGATGGCACAGGCAAGCCGTTGGATCATGCGTCCAAACCGCCTGGGCGGGAGAACGCCGGTCAGGCAACTATTCTTCAGGCTGGAATAACACATTATTCTAACATATTCAAAAAAATAATGACATATAGGATGGCTCTCACTTCTCATGTCCGGGGAACTCCAGCCTGACCGGCCCCAACAGTCCTGAGACAGGCGAACCGCGATACATCGTCGGCACCGTGCTGTAATGATTCGCCAGTGTGTTATACACCAGCACTTCAATTTTGTTATCCCCGATCCTGACGAGCCCGGAGATATCGACTTTCCAGGGCGGTGACACCTTCACCCCCGCCAATTTTCCGTTAACACGAACTTCAGCTGAGGCGGCAACAGAGCCGAGGTCGATCATTACGCGACCCTGCGCCATTTCCCGGGTTAGAGAAACCGTCTTCCGGTACCAGACCCCACCCGAATAACTGGTCAGTCCGTCAATCTTCGCCCAATCCCCGAGTGAGATCCGACCAATTCCACAATCCAACAGAATGGGTTCCGCCAAAGTCGCACCGCCGTAACATCCCCTAACTTGCTGGATTCGCAGCGCAACGTGCACCGGACCAACAGCGGGCATTTCTATATTGGCCCTGTACGTCACAGCATTCTCGCTCGCGTCGCCAGCGTACTCCGCTTTCGTCTCTTTCGTACTCACTTCCTTACCATCCACCCAGATCACCACCCTGCCACGAGCCGTGACCGTCAACCCCTTTAGTCCAGGGGGCGAGACAAACCGATACCAGCCGATCGGTTGCCTCTCGCCGGGGCGGGTGTCGAATTTCAAGACATCACTCTTGTTGTACCAGCGCATCGCCAGTTCGCTGGGTTTGAATATCGGCTGACCGGCAGCCAAATCGCCCACAGCACCCGGCTCATCTAACTTCGGAGGCCCGGCTGGATGCTTCGCCCACAAACTCTCAGGGAAACTTGATAGCTTCTCCGCCTTCACCCAGTCCGTATCGTTGAATGCGCTATCTTTCCAGCCAATCACTTCATCCTTTGTGCTCAGCCAGGTTGGATCCGTCCCGATCCGTTGATCGTCCGTGAAGTACTCGGCGATCAGACCCATGCTATCGCCTTCGTTATGCGCCTTTATCGCAATGACATTGGCTCCGGTTACCAGCAATTTCCCAGGATCATATTGTTGCACCCTTTCCCACTTATCTCCGCTTCCCAGCTCTTTCCCATTCACGAAAAGGGTGTATGCATTGTCACATGTAATCCTGATGGATGCCTTCGCCGGGACTTTCGCAAGCTCAAGCTTCTTCCTGAAATACCGGTCAATCGTCCCACCCTTGTCACCAGGATACCATATCCATGACGCAGCCTCGGAAAACACGGCACCGTTGCCGTCCGTCCCCGCTGCTGCCTTGCCCGTATCAAAAACAAAGTATCCGCGCCCGATCGTGTCGTAACGCAGCAGGACCGGATTAGGACCATCGGAAAGCTTCACCGACTCCGGGAGTTTCTCGACACGCACATGATTCAACCAAACCGCCGACGGTAGCAATCCGCCGGTCAGAATTCGCGGCTGGGTGTTGCCTCTGGACATCACAGAAGTCCAGAGGAAATACCTGGTTCCACCTGCTTCCTTGCCACGGTTGTAACTGGGCATGCCGCTACTAACAGAGCCAAGCCCAATAAATTCATCAGCCACCTGTTCCTTCAAGCCATGATAACCTTGGTGCGCCACATCGTTCTCCATCCCAAAGCGCCATGAAAACTCGTACGGCGTCCACTGATACTTCCGGCCGTCCACTTCAACTGGGACAGCTGGATCAACCACCTGCAGACTTGCAAGCTGCTTCTCCAGCGTGCTCATATCCACAGATTCCGGCATCGGACCTAGCTTCCAGAACTTCGGCCCGTATGAATATGTCACCCGGCTCCATGTGGAATCATCCAACTTTGGATCCTGCCAGCTCGGATTGGGATTCGTCTCATCAGCATACTTCAACTGCCTCACCTCTGCCCCAATCATGCCTTTGAATCCAGGCCAGCGGAAGTCGCCAAAGCGATTGTCGCAGGTGGGCTGTAACTCAAACCCCCAGTCACCATCGAGGACCATGGCGGGACGAGGCGCCGCAGCAACTGGAGCCGCTTCAACCTGCGGCTGACCCGGCGAGAATACAATCAACTGGATTTCAGATTCAGATAGAGGCAACATGAGTTTTGTGCCGGCTGTTGTCTGTTCTGTCACAGAAAGCGGGCGGGTTGTGCCGGTCCATGGATCCCAGAGTTCCACCTTGCCAGTGGCGCGAAAGAAACAAGCGGTATCTTTAGGCGCATTGTACACGGCATACAAATCACGCTGACCTAACTTGCGATGCTGGATATAGCCCGGCCCTTCATAATCGCGGCCCGGCACATTCGCGGCAACATCGGTGACAACACCACTCGGGAACAATTCCCTCACCATCGCGGCAACCTCGGGATCACCACGGCCGATGCGATCGCTGACCTCAGGCAAGGCACCCACCGCAATAACCACTCCGCCAGCGCGGCGAAACTCAAGCGCCTTCACCAGCGTGGAGTGCCGAACCGCCTTCATGGCAGGCAATACAAGGACGCGGTATATCTCACCGGAAACATGAAGCTCGTTGCCGACAACCTTGGCACGATCCAGTGATTCAAAATCCATGAAATCAAAATCGATGGATTTAGAATAGAGCCCTCTGGCGGTATTGAATGCTGTAGTCACCGCTTCGGGACCACCGATGCCGGCTTCCATCGGTGCGACCGGATACAAAATCGCAACATCACAGCGGTGACACCCCTGAGTCAGCAGATAACTTAGACGTTGCACACAGTCCATAAAGCCGCGCATGTGCTTCCAATATGGCATTCGAAACGTATTGTCCGGCGGAGCCCACTCCCACCATCCGCCATGCGTTGCATAGTACATCCCGTGAAACGATAGAAGATTATAACCCATCACGAAATCGGCAAGGCATGCATCGACGGCCCCGGCCGACGTTGTGCCCCAACCGCTGCCATACCAGCCCTCAAGCCAGACGCGTGGCCGCTGGTAAAGATGCGCGATGGAACTCGCTACCTTCGCCTTGATTAGATCCTTGCCCAACCCCGGCTGGTCGGCACCCGGTCCCTGATTCCATCGCTGGGTTCTGAAATAATCACCAAACTCCGTCACATCCGTGCCTCGGCCCCCATGGTCACAACCCATCGTCATGCCGCGCTGCTGGTGCCAGTTAAACACCGGCTTGAAGAAACCGGCCTCTGTCAGCGCGACTTTGACGTCACTGTAATCCAGCCGGACCTTGGGCGTTCGGGGCCCGACGTCCATGAACAGTGCTGGCAACTCAGGCACAATGTCGTAGCCTTTCCGTTTCTTAAACTCCTCGGCAAACCGGGCAGTCCAGAGATTGCCACTGACACCGAATCCAAGTTCATCGGAAAAAAAGAAATTTAAACCCTTGCCGACGTACCTTGGAAAGTGATCCTCAAACTTGCCAAAGAAATGTTTGGCGTACTCCGTGCCTGATATCGGGTTCATCGGATCAATCGAGAACGGCACCTTTGATGCGCACACCGCAACGCTCTGAAGTTTTCCATCAGCACCGGGCACCTTCGCTACTACAAGTGCATCCGCAGGCGGATTCCCTGTTACCAGTTGAAGAACCATCCCTCCAATATCCGGGTGCTCACGCAACATCTCATCGACGCACCAGCCCTGGCCGATGCCAAGCGTGTAGTCACTGAGACTGATTCCTGCACCCTGATTCTTCGCCTCTTCCATAAACCAACCGGTCAGCTTCCACCAATCCGGCGAAAACAGAGCCGGATCACTCGGCTGCGTCAATCCATAACTTCGCCCCCCCTTATCGGTATGGGCGTAGTTAATCTGATAACCTGCAACTCCCATCCCTGCCATCTGCTCCAGTTCCCAGCCTAGCCGTTCCTTCGATAGAGGATCACCCAACCACCAAAAAAATGGCACCACGCCGAAACCAGCGGGCGGCTTCTGAAATCCGGGCGTCACATCCAGGTCTGCCGTTCGGACAGCCTGACCAACCGCCCAGGCCGGTGGAGGGATCACATTCGCAGGATCGCTGAAAGGCAAGTCCTGCGCCTGGCCATCAGCGGCCAGCAATCCACATAGGCAGCATATATAGAAACTCCGGAATGCGAACTTACGGAGTTGAGTCGAAGTTGATCGTTCAGTCTGACGCGTGCTCGGTTTCATGATAATTCCTATGGCTGGCAAGAATATCTTGCGCTGAAATTTCCAATATTTGCTATTGATTCGCTCTCTGACGTTTCTTGAATCGTCCGTTCGAATACGGCTCTCTGCGGACGTTCTATCATACCTACATTGCCGGTGATCTCCTCGTCTTTCGTCACGCATCAGAGCAAATAGGGTAACTTGATCCGGGGCGGCAGGATACGGAACTCATTGATGGTCGGGACCTCGCTGGCTTTCAGGATCTTCAAACGGACGTGGCGGGCGGTGACTGGTGGGAAGTCGATAGATTTCATTTCGCCGATGGTGGTGCCGCGGGCGAGTTCCTTCCATGAATCGCCAACCTGGTACTCCACGGTGAATTCCTCGGTGCGAGGAAAACTCTGTTCCATGATTTCAATGCGGCCAATCTGCTCGTCCTTGCCAAGATCAATTGCGAGCCAACCGCTGCGCGAGTCTGGTGCCGCTCCCCAACGGGTCTCCAGAATGTCATCAAAGGCCTTGGCTGCATCGAGGTCAGCGGACCAGCAAGTGGAGGCGCTGGCTGATTTTCCGGTTGAAAGAGCGGGTGTTGGGCGTTTGCCGCCGCCCCAGGAATTGGCATCTTCCTCAGCCATGGGCACCGGCTTGACCAAGGCATTTGGCTCTCCGCCGACGAAGAGCAGCGCCTCGTCATCCTTCTTCAGCGGCAGTTCGAATATCCCATGGGCAGCTGGCTTCAATTGCATGGTTTGGCCGTTGATCAGGAGCTTCGGAGTGGAGGCGAACAGGGCCTGAATGCGGCAGGGTTCGCCCGCCAGACTTTTCACACGCACCCACTCGGTGTTTCCATCTTTGCGGCTGGCGCTAATCAGGAAGGCGCCCTCGGCACGAAGATCATGGAACACGGCGTCCTTCCAGGTGGAGGGGACGGCTGGGAATAAGTTTATCTTGTCGCCCCAGCTTTGCAAGAGCATATCTTGGACCGAACGATTGAGGACTATCGAACATTCGATGACCGGATCCCCTTCGATGTACATGGTGTTGGGCCGCACAAACCTCTTATCAGCCAGATGCCCGTGAATCTGTTTGAGAGCGTTATCCCCTTCGCCCAGCGCCGCGCATAGAGATGCTGCGGCAGCACGAGACCAACCGAAGATGCCATCGCCGCTGGTTGTGTCCCCCGTCTTAAGCCAGTGGTGGATCGACTTGGTGATAAGCTCACGGTTCGCCGGATCATCAAAGTCCATCACATGGAGCGGATGCACCATCAGCATGTGAGACCAGTGACGATGCGGCCTGGCGAAAGGCATGTCAGCTCCAACGGAAAGGCCGTTTTCGTTGACCGGATAGGGAACAAGGTCCCGCAGGGTTTCCTGCCATTTCGCCAGAAGTGGATCGTTGAGCTGGTACTTTTGATCAAGCTCTACCAGTGTCTTAAGCCCCCAGCGCAAAAGTGACAGGTTGTAATTGGTGTCCGCGCAGTTGCCATATTCGGGTGACATCAGGACCGGCAGATGAAGTTTTCCGTCATCGCCCATCTTTAACAACTTCAGATATAGATTGATGCTTCCCTTAAGAAGTGGATAGAACGCATGTTTTTTCTGGTCAGTGATCATCGTGTGATCCATCGAGTACCGGTAATGCAGATAGTAGTTGTGCAAGGCCCAGGTGAAATCCCCCGGATTGATGTATTGATCGGGCGCGCAGTCGCCGTCACCTCGCAGACCTTCGTAATCGGTGGTATGTGGGACGGTTGCGCATTCATCGTACTTCCATAGCTCCTTGCCGTTACGGAAAAAGTTGTCCCGCTTTTTATCGATGAAGTTGGCAAACGACTCGCCGAGTTGGAGTTGGTTGCCGGTATAGACCGGCAGATACAGGGTCTGGATGTTCAGATTCCACCAAATACGCGGCCAACCGGTGTGGCGATACCACGGGCCCAACAAATCCACTGGCACCGAATCCGGCCGCGACGCACAGGCGAGTTTGTACCATTGGATCCAATAGAAACTTTCCAGTTTGGGGTCCGGGATGGAAAGGAAATTCGCCTGATAGAAGGCATGCCACCAGTCGCGGTGAGATTGTTGAAAGGCGGCGAAGCGACCTGGCGTGAGGTTGTCGTCCGCATCCCTGACGGCCATGACCGCTGCTTGTTTGGCGGTGCTTTTCGGAAACGAATCGGCGATGCTGAGTGCGATGATATGGAGTTGGCCATTGGGATTGAGCACCTTGGTCCACGCGGTGGCGAATTCCCCCCCGGCGGCGCGGGGCTGAACACACACCGAAATCGCTCCCTCCGTTTCGAGTCGGCTCGGAGGATTCGGCGCGTCTCCGGCGAAATGGCCTGGCCCGCGGTCCACGCAAGGACGAGCATCCCACGACCAAGCACTGTGCTCACCGCCAGTGCCTTCCGAGTCGGCGACCATGACCATCTTCTTGGCATGGATATAGCAATGGAAGTCGATGCTGCCTTTGTCCGTCCGGATGGTGCCACGGACTTGGGCATTCCAGAGATCGAGGCGCATGGACCCACCT
>JBAXCM010000202.1:0-7992 GCA_037141475.1 Verrucomicrobiota bacterium
GCCGCTCGCGCAAGGGGGATGGCACAGGATCGATCATCGATGAAAACGAAACCACATTTGCCAACACCAGTGACGGCACCTGGCCCAAGGAGGATTGGTTTGCGGTGACCCTGAAAGAAGCCAAGACCATAACGCGCGTGGTGTTCATGCATGGCAAGACTCTCAACGTCGGCGGTTGGTTCGATACCACCGGCGGCAAACCGCGCATCCAGGTCCAGACCCAATCAGGCGGAGAGTGGCAGGAAGCCGGGGAACTCAAGGATTATCCGGCCACCACCGGCAAAGACCCTGGCCCGCTCAAGGAAGGCGAAAGTTTCCAATGCCAATTGGCTGCTCCGGTGAAGGTGTTTGGCGTCCGCGTTACCGGCAAGCCGTCGTTTGGCGGCAACCCAAATCAGGCGTTCTCCACCTGCGCCGAGTTGCAGGCATTCGCGAAGTAACTCGCCATAGCCGGCCATGACAAGTCAGAGGGCACCCGTGTCATTAGAAAAACCGAATTTACATGCGCCTGACAAATACAAACAACCCATGAAAAATAATATATCAAGTCGTGTGTTGTTTGGCCTTTGGGCCACGCTTCTAGCAGTCGATGTGCAAGGGGCGGAGTCGGCCACATACCGCCGGTTGCTGGTGAAGGAGTACCGCGACAAGATGAAAGCGGGCTGGATTGGCCAGATTGCCGGTGTCTCGTGGGGTGCGCCGACCGAGTTCAAGTACCGCAGTTGTGCTATTCCTGAGGATAGACTGCCGAAGTGGCAGCCCGGCGTCTTCAACGACGCCTTTGATCAGGATGACCTATACGTTGAGATGACATTCCTGCGAAGCATGGAACAGCACGGCCTCGACTGCTCGATCTGCCAAGCCGGCATCGACTTCGCTAACAGCCGTTATGACTTGGCATGTGCCAACAACGTCGGCCGCGAGAACCGCGAGCACAACAAGGCCCCCACGGCGCTTGACGGGGTCGAGTGCAAAATCAACGGAGCCTATGTGCTCATGGGCCTGCTCTATGGCAAGGGCGTCCTCGACGAGACGATGAAAATCGCCTGCAGTTGCGGTGAGGACTCCGACTGCAACCCCTCGAGCGCAGGCGGCGTGCTTTTCACCACCCTTGGCTTTGCGAAACTCCCCGAGCGCTTCACCAAGGAGCTCAATGAAAAGACGATGTTCAGCTTCACCGCCTACAACGTGCCAGCGCTGTTGAATGTGTGCGAGAAGTTGGCCCGCCAGGCGATTGTGAAAGAAGGCGGTAAGATTGAGAAAAGCCCCGAGGGCGAGGAAGTTTTCGTCATCCCCGTCAGACCCGCCAAGCCTGGCAAGCTGGAATTAGCCTGGGCCCCGGGCCCCATTGCTGGGAGCAAGTTCACTGAGGCAGAGATGGTTCAAATCACCGTTCCCGGACCCGCTAAAGGGATGAAAGCCGCCCTCGATAAAGTGGCGCCAGGCTGGACTATCGCCAATTGCAATAGCTTAATGACAGTGACTCTGACTTTTTAAGAATTCTAATAAACACGAAAAAATAGCAACACATGAAAAAAGTATTGATAGGCGCGGCGCTGGGGATTTTCAGTAGCAGCATGGTAGTGACAATGGCCGACGAAGCGTCGGATAAGGCGGAGAAGTTAGAGAGGTCGGGCCCCGGCATGGTGCTCGGTGATCCGCTCTGGCGCACGGTGGCGAGTGACAATGAGCCAGTGCTCTTCATCCTGGAAGAAGGCAAGCCATTAGCCACCGGCAAATTGTTGTTCATTCCCAGCGAGAAATTCAGGATAACCCATCCGGATCTGAAGATGCAATATGAAGATGGCAAGGATTTCACATGGAAGCCTGGGACTAACATCATCGAGTTAACGCCTAACTCACGCATCCCGTTCAAGACGCATGCGCAGATGATGCCGCCAAAAGACAGTCCGAACATGTTTGCCACAGTCCTGCATTCAGAAGGTCGGTTCTTTCATGACCTGCAGGTGCAGGTGTCCTACTGGCACAAGACCGATCTTTGGAAAGACCCGTACAAACAACAGCCCGAACGGCTCAAGCGCGTGTTGGCCAAGCTCAGGGCCAAGCAGCCGATCAAGCTGGTAGCCCTTGGCGACAGCATCACCCAGGGATTCAATGCTTCTGGATTCGAGCCCTCGCTGGCAGAGCCGTATCAGCCATGCTATCCGCAATTGGTCGCCAACACGCTGCAGAAGCGCTTCGGCTCGAAGGTGACCTTGGTGAATTTTGGTGCCGCCGGTGCGGAAGCCGGTTGGGGAATTGAGATGGTTCCGAAGGTGACGGCAGAGAAGCCTGACCTAGTGTTGCTCGCCTTCGGCATGAATGACGGCGGTGGCTATGACAAAAAGATGCCTAAAATGCGCGATGATGTCATTGCCGCCAATCCTGAAGCCGATATCGTGATGGTCTCGCCGATGACCATGAATCCGCTCTTTGCCGGTGCCGAGGGATTTGTTTGGAAAGCCAAGTTCCTTGGTGAGTTGGTCAAAGAGAATATGGCGCTGGCTGATGTGACGACCCCTTGGATCGAAGTGCTCAAGAAGAAGAACTTCTCGGATATCAGCGGCAACAACGTCAACCATCCTAACGATTTCGGCCACCGTCTCTACGCTCACGTGATCCTTGATTTGTTACCCGTCACACCGATATCATCTGAAGCAAAGAAGTAATTGAGATGAATCCTTGAAGAGCATGGCCATGAAACGTGAGCGGATCTTGATTGAGGTACTGATGAAACTATTCCCGGCGAACGTGACGCACGCCGGGGACGATGCTACCATCCGGTCTGCTCGGCCCGGTGCGCCTGATGAGCGCTGAATGAGTTGATAAAACACGATCTAACAAAACTAAAAATCATGATATACCAAACGAAAATGAAAATGATGGGTGCCATGCTGGTGACCGGGGCGACTCTTGGCTGGGCGGCGGCGGCGACGCCGGATGATCCAACCGGAATCATCAAGAAGCCCATCCCGGACAAGACCGTGGTGTTCACGTTCGACGACAGCTGTGCCAGCAATGCGACCATTGCCGCCCCGATCCTCAAGAAGCATGGTTTCGGCGGCACGTTCTATGTGTCGGACGCCTACGGATTCCGCGAGCGCAAGGACTGGTACATGACGTGGAGGCAGATCAAGGGCATGTCCGACGATGGCTTCGAGATTGGCAACCATACCCGGGGGCACGGAATGTTGTCGTTAACCGATGAAGGCGGTCTGCAGGCATACGTATGGACCTTGGAGGACGAGGCGATCGCCAACCGGATCCCCAAGACGACAACACTCGCCTGGCCGTTCTACATTGTAAATCCGAAGTTCTATCCGCTCTTGAGCAGTTGGGGATACACCTTCGGGCGCGGCGGCTATGGCCGTGTCTATCGGCCCGCTGTGGACCACCCATTGGACGTCCCATCGTTTGCCGTGGGCGGCGTGGGCATGACCATCGAGGGCTTCATCAGTGCCGTCCAACAGGCTACGGCCGGCAGGGTGGTTGTGCTGACTTTCCATGGCACACCGGATATGGAGCATGCCGCCGTCGGAACCGATCCGGACTTGTTCGAAGACATGGTCGATTACTGCAAGGATAACCATTACCATGTCATCGCCATGCGCGACTTGGCCGAGTACATTGATACGGCAAAAGCAGCGAAACTGCCGCCCACCAAGGATAAGCTCGACAATCCCGGGCCTGATCTGCGGGTCACGGGTGACATGCCCTTTGTCCGCAGGAAGCGTGAACTCAGAGGTTATTCGTTCCCAGCGGAGCTGACGGCTCCATGGGCGTGCAAAGAGATCTATCGATTGCGCTTACCGGATTCCGTCTATGGTGCGATCAACGGATCCACCATCACACTTTATGTCCCCGACTCCACAGACGTGAAGACGCTTGCTCCGACGTTTGAGTTGGCGCGTCTTGCCACCGCGACTCCGCCCTCCGGCACGATCAGGGATTTCAGCAAACCGCAGAGCTATACCATCACCGCCCAGGACAAATCGTCCAGAGACTATTCCGTGCAGGTGATCAAGTCCGCGGCACCCATGCATTTCACATGGAAATCTAGCAGCTCTGGCAGACTTGCTGACGCCGCGCAATGGAAGACCAATCTGGGTGCGGCCACGGCACCTGCGGATGGGGGGAATTCAGACACGATTCTCAATTTTTATACGCAGGGAAAATATGAGGTGACGAGGGATGGCACGGGCGAATTCGTGCTCAATCAGCTCAATTTTGGCAGTTCCGCCCTGACGCTCATCTCTCAAGGCCCGCTGGTATTTGCCAAAAGCCAATCGCATGGCACCTTGCCGTTCATGAACAGCCAGAATCGCGCGGAGGTTACCATCAAAGCGCCGCTGAGGCTCGATGCGGACCTCACCATTGATGGGCTCGAGACCGATGACACCCGCGTATTTCTGCCAGGTGTGATTTCCGGCACAGGTGCCTTGATCAAGAATGGTCCGCACACGGTTTACTTAACTCATGCGGCTAACACCTACAGTGGCGGAACCACCATCCATGACGGCTGTCTCTCCATGCACGAGCAGGGAATGGGGACAGGTCCTGTCACGGTGAATATGAGCGGGACCATCAGTTTTGACGGCCCCCCGGTTGCCAATGCTCTAACGTCTAACGGCGGATGCATTTCCGGTGGCAGCAACGCTCACTGGAGCGGACCCGTGAAGTTGGTAGGAAATACCACGGTCCATGCTTACGATTCCCTGGAATTTACTAACAGAGAAGGCGGCGTCAGCGGGTCTGGTGGCCTCACGCAGACCGGGCATCCTGTCGATCATGGAATCAGAAGCGGGATGATCAAGCTCCTCGGGCGAAATACCTATACCGGCCCGACCAAGGTTGAGATGGGACTCATGGAAGTGATGTCGTCGCTCTATAACAATGACCCCGCGCTCTGGACTCCGGCGAATATCAGTGTGAACGGCGCGGCGGGTGAACTGCGGTTGCATGTCGGCGGCTCAGGTGAATTTACCGTTGCGCAAGCAGCCACCATGCTCAAAAACATCACCACCGGCGTCAATCACAACGGCCTGATGGCCGGTGCCACCTTCGGCATCGATACGAGCACCGCCACGACGCCACAGGAGCTTTCCCTTAACATCGCGGATTCCCAAGGTCCGGGCGGCGGCAGTGTGACACTCAAGAAATGCGGCGCGGGAATGCTGAAACTCGCTGGTACTAGCACTTACACCGGCCAGACTATCATCACCGGCGGCTCCCTGAGCATCGATTCATTCAACAGCGTGGTAAACGGCAAAGCCTACAGCAGCATGGGCGCGCCGAAAACCGACGCCAATGCCGAGATTTTGATCAGCGGCGGCAGCATCCTGGTCTATACCGGCAAAGGTGAGACAACCGATCGGACCCTGAACCTGCCCGGCGGTGGCGATACCATCACTCTGGATCAATCCGGCACGGGTCTGCTGAAACTGACCAGCCCGTTCGTGATGTCCGGCTTTGGCGAAAATAAAACCGTGGTCTTGGCCGGTTCAAGCCCCGGCTCCGGCGAACTCGCCTTCTCTATCGACAACGTCTATGACCGCAAGAACAAGGCCACCACTTCGCTGACCAAAGCCGGCACCGGCACCTGGACGCTCTCCGGCGCGAATACCTACACTGGAGCGACGACGGTCACGAAAGGGACGCTATCGTTCACGAATGCGAAGGGTCTTAGTGACAAGACGGAGGTCTCTGTGGCCGACGGCGCGACCCTTGGTTTGAACTTCAAAGGTGAAATGCATATCTCCAAACTCACCCTCGATGGGAAACTCCAACCGGCCGGCACCTATGGCGCGGCGACCGCACCCAAGTTCATCACAGGTGAAGGGATTTTGAAAACGCAGTGAGATTGATGGCCGGATGCTTTGGATCCGCCAATGATTCGCATTGTAGCGGCGGTCTGTGACCGCCGATGACCATGAACCGCCATTGATTCGCATTGTCGATATGCGCCACCTTACTCTTAAGTACTCAATGTTCGACCTCGCTTTCGATAACAAAGCGAGCAAGTCGAATTCCCTAACTGTCGGCTGTAGGCGGAAGCGCATTGAATCTAGCCAATGCGAAATGCGAGGACTGACCCCATCCGCCGATGAAGGATGACCCACGCGACGGCAAGGAGGATTGCCAGGATGACTAAGGAAATTGAAAGGTTCATCTCGAATGATTGGGTTGGGGCTCACCGAAATCACCTTCAACAAGGTGATCTCGGCCGGATTTGAAGCCAGGTCTACGGATGTGTTGTGCCGGTGGCCATCAAGTTTGCTCGGCTCCGAGCCGCTTTTCAGGTCGAACACTCATTTCTGAAGTTCATCAGACGAAGCGAAATGTGCAGAGGACTTCGACGCGAAATCACCCCGGCATCACTCACTGAGCGCCAGCACATGCGCCACGGCTGCGGCGGCCAGTCCCGCAGGATTGTAGCCGCCCTCCAAGAGCGATACCAACCGCCCTCGACCCGAGCGCTCGGCAACTCTAACGCAGCGCCGGGTCAGTTCCGCAAACGTCTCATCATCCCAGTGCAAACCACCAATCGGATCGTTCATCCGTGCATCAAATCCAGCTGAAATCAGCACAAATTCCGGCTGGAAAACCTCCAACACTGGCATCACCTGCGCCTCCCATGCGGCCAGCGCCACACACCCATCAGAATGGTGGGGCAGCGGAATGTTCAGGGTCAGGCCCAGCCCCTCGCCACGGCCCCGGGTGGTGGCAGCCCCGGTGTACGGATAGATATGTTCTTGGTGCAGTGAGACGTACATCACATCCGGATCCGCGATGAAAATCTCCTCAGTGCCATTGCCGTGATGCACATCCCAATCAATGATGGCAATGCGCTTCAAGCCATGCCGCGCCTGCAAATAGCGCGCCCCGATCGCCACATGATTGAACACGCAAAACCCCATGCCCCGGTTCGCCGTGGCATGATGGCCCGGCGGGCGAACCGCACAAAATGCCCCTGCCAAATCTCCCGCCATCACTGCGTCGATGGCTGTTAGCATAGCTCCGCATGCCTCCAGCGCCACATCGTAGCTGTGTTCACAGATCGCGGTGTCGCCGGTCCGTAGAAAATCCGCCAGCAACTCGGTGTCGCGATACACCAGATCATGATAACTGTGGTCATGCACTAGCAGAATCTCCGCCACCGTCGCCCGCCGCGCTGACGCCACACGCACAATCTCTGGCGGCAACGCCTCCAAAGCCTCACTCAACACTTGATAGCGATGTGCCGATTCGGGATGCCCCGGACCTGTGTCATGCCGTTGGTAGTCGGCCGAGAAATGCACCCCGGTCTGCCGTGTTGTCTTCATGGTTCAAACTTGCGGATGTGCTTGCGTTCCAAAAACCTCTGGCGATCTTCCATGATGCCTGCCACCACCATGCGAAAGCTGCGATCTTCGCCGATGGCCACGGGTTCCTCAATGCCGCCAGCGGAGGAAAACACCAGAGCCATGGCTCGATTGTTAGGTAAGACGCTGGCCCAAAACTCGCCAATGCCGCGGCGTTGGGCCACAGCGGCCAGTTCTCCTAATAAAAAGCCGGCCATCCCGACTTGTCGGGTTGCTTCGTGCACCACAAATGCCACCTCGGCGCGTTGGCCGTTGTCATCTAGGTAGTAGCGGCCGACGGCTCGCAATTGCTGGCGGCCATGGTGTTGGGTGAAGATGCCCAGCGCCACGTCGCGCGATTGATCCACGGCGGCGAGCTTGTAGGCGGACTCACCGCTCATTCGCTCGCGCTGGTAGCCATAGCGCAGGCGGATGGTTTCCTCGTCGTGCGAATAGAAAAACTCCTGAAGCGTGGACATATCACTTGGATGGAGCGGTCGAAGCAGGAAGCGGCCCGCGCGAAATTCCACCCAAGAGGATTCGAGCCCGGCTTCCGACACGACCGACGAGCTGGCCGGCATCGTGAAAAAGCGCGGCAACCATCCCCGGGCCAGAGCCCCGGCTAACAACGTCTCACGGTGATCCGGATGGG
>JBAXCM010000203.1:0-7983 GCA_037141475.1 Verrucomicrobiota bacterium
GGATGGCACCGCAATTGAGGGTGATCATCTCGTGCTTGCGGCGCGGGCTGTACTCATGGATTGCCTTGGCAATGAGTTCCTTGCCGGTACCGCTTTCGCCCGTGACAAGCACCGGCGCGTCAGTGCGTGCCACTCGCCCGACCAATTTGAACACATCCTGGAGCGCTCGCGACACACCGATGATCTTAACCCGTCCATCGGCCCTTGGCGCTTCCGCCTCCGAGCTATCGGCGCTGCGCCGGTTCTCGTGCGTTTGCAGGGCCGCTTCCACAATGTGGCGCAGCTCAAAAGGCAGTGATTCTTTGCGCAGCACGTCATGGGCACCGCGTTGGGTCGCCTCAATGATCTGGCCGGTCGTCGGAAAACCGGTTGTCAAAATGACCATGGTTTGCGGGCTTTCCAAGAGAATTCTGGCAAGCAGTTCCATGCCGTCGAACGGTTGAAGGTCAAACGCTGCCACCACCAGATTCACCTGTGTTTTGGCCATCACCTTGAGGGCGTTATCCGAGTTGTCGCAGCGCAGGATACGCAGGCCCTCGGCAGCAAGATGCTTCGTGGCCCAATCCAGAAAATCCAAATCGGGATCGACCAACAGCAATGTTTCTTCAGGGGGGATTTCCGGCATCGTGCGCTGCGCACACTTAAGCAGGCTGGCGGACAATGGCACGCAAAAAAATCGCGGCGGGCGTTGGATTGACCGCAAGCTATGGCGGCTCTGACTGCCGCCCGGCTCCGCTAGCGCGAATTCCTACCCAGCCTATGCCCGCAACGCAAGCCCCAGCCCATCCGGAGGCGCGAATCCGCCGGGCGCGGGCAACCTGTCGATCTGCCGCCTTTTCAGGGAATTCAAGTTGCTCGACTCATTGGCTCTTTCGAGGTCAAACACTGAGTTTTGACCGCTAGCATTGCGGGTGCTTTGTGCGCCATTACGGCGTTCAAGTGGAGCCTCCATAGTGAAATGGAGGTTCCTTTTTCTGTCTGTCAGGCTCGGAATTCCGCCAATTTTGTCAGGACGGCCTTTTGGGCGTGAAGGCGGTTTTCAGCTTGCTGGAAAATCGTGTTGGCGTGGAGTTCCAGCACTTCTGCGGTGATTTCCTTGCCACGATAGGCCGGCAGGCAGTGCAACACGATATGCCCGGGGGCGGCCTGACACAACAATTGAGCGTTGACTTGGAAACCGGTGAATTGGCGCTCTTTGTCGGTCTGATCTTCCTGGCCCATGGACAACCAGACGTCGGTATTGATGACGTGAGCCCCTTTGGCGGCTAGCGCCGGATCGAGCGTCACACTGACGTTAGGTGCGTCCAGCGCAGCGAGAAACTCACTCGGCGGCAGACACGCGGCGGGCGAGGCCACCACCAACTCAAATCCCAAATGCTTGGCCGCCCACATCCACGAACGGGTCATGTTGGAAAATCCATCGCCAACAAAGGCGATTTTCCGGCCTTCCCAGCCACCAAGCGCCTCTTTGATTGTTAGGAGATCAGCCAGAATCTGGCACGGATGCTCATCATCAGTGAGCGCGTTGACAGTCGGAATGTTAGAGAAAGCGGCGAAGTCGCTGACGTCCTGTTGGGCAAACGTGCGGATGATGGCACCGTGAACCATCCGGCCCAGCACGCGGGCTGTGTCCATGATCGGTTCTCCGCGCCCGAGCTGAATGTCGTTCTTCGATAAAAACATTGGAAAGCCGCCGAGTTCGCGGATGCCCACCTCAAACGAGACCCGGGTGCGGGTGGAGGATTTGGTAAAAATGAGCGCCCACGTCTGGCCAGCCAGCGGCTGGGCACCTGGCGACCCGCGCTGGCATTTGAGCTCGGCAGCCAATGTGAGCAAGCCATGGATATCATCGGCGGTGAGTGCCTCGATGGACAGGAGATGGTTCATATAGATATCAGAAAGTGGACAGGACGTCATGGACGATGACCAACGCCTCGTCGATCTCGGCATCAGTCACATTCAGGGGCGGGAGCAGTCGGATGGTGTTAGGACCGGCTGGCGGCACCAGCAAGCCATTTTCCATGAGACGATTGACGACGGCGAGGGCCGGAGTTTTGCCCTCGGGGGTGGGAATGCGAGTGGGATCCAGACCAATGCCCAATAGCAAGCCGAGGCCGCGCACACCGGTGACGACGGGGAGTTGCCAGGAACCGATGGTCTGGCGGATGCGGGCTTCCTGGCGACGGGCGTTGGCGGCGAGGTCCTGGCTGCGGATCTCCTCCAACACAGCCAACGAGGCGGCACACACCAGCGGGTTGCCGCCATAAGTGGAACCATGCGAGCCAGGACCTAACAGCGACGACAACGCTGTGCCTTCGGGATCTACCGAGCGGTCACTCAGCCAAAACGCGCCGATGGGCACGCCACCGCCCATGCCTTTGGCCCAGGCCAGGCCGTCGGGTTGGATTTCCGGGGCGATTAAGCGCCAAGCCATGGCCTCGCCGCAGCGGCCGAAGCCGGCCTGCACTTCATCGAAGAACAACAGAAGGTCATGGGCATGGCAGAAGGCGGCGACGGCCCGAAGAAACTCAGGAGTGGCGACGTTGACCCCGCCCTCGCCTTGGACCGGTTCCATTAAAACTGCGGCGGTTTCCGGACGTGCGGCGGTTTCCAAAGCAGCCGGATCATTGAAAGGCAGGTACCGGAAGCCCGGCAGCAAGGGATCAAAGCCTTCCTGTATCTTGGTTTGACCGGTGGCCGACATCGCACCGAGGGTGCGGCCGTGGAACGATTGTTGGAAAGTGAGCACCTCGAAGCGCGGCGTGCCGTCGGGCTGCGGGCGGCGATGGCCGAAGCGGCGGGCGGCCTTGATCAGGCCGTCGTTCGCCTCGGCACCGGAGTTGCCGAAGAAGACTTTGCCGGGAAGCCGGACGTGCTCATCATTGATTTCCCGGGCCAAGGCAGCCTGCTGCGGAATCTGGTAGAGGTTGGACACATGAATCAGCATGCCAGCCTGCTCACGCAGCGCCGCCACCAAACGCGGATGGCAATGGCCCAGCGAACAGACCGCTATGCCGGTGCAAAAATCCAGATAACAGCGCTGTGCGTCGTCCCACAAGCGGCAGCCCTCGCCGCGCACAGCCACCAACGGAAAGCGCCCGTAAGTCGGAAGAACATGCTGCTGGTATGTCGCGGAAGTAGTCATGGGAGGGGGAGAGGAGCCTAGCAGCCTGCAGCGCCTTGGCAATGCGCAAATCACTCGTGGCAAATTGGCGGAATAGACGGCAGTGGAATTGGCGGGACCTCACTGTGGTCCCCATGGCAATTGGGTCAAACCTCGATCTGAGCGCCAAGTTCAATCACCCGGTTCGGAGGCAGGTTAAAAAACTCCATGGCACTTTGCGAACTGCGCGAAAGCAGCGCAAAGTACTTTGCCTGCCACAACGGAAGACTGTTGTGCGTCGGCAAAATCGTCTCCCGACCTAGGAAAAAGCTCACTTTTTCGGCATTGCACGACAATCCGTGCGGACCGCAAGCCTCCAAAATCTCAGGCACGTTCGGCCGCTCCATGAAGCCATAAAGTGCCATCACCCGCCACACGCCCGAGCCTAGATCCGTCACCTCCAAGCGCTCGTCCTCGCCAATCCGCGGCGTGCGCGCCGCCTGAATCGTCAGAATAATCGTCGTTCGATGCAACACTTGGTTGTGTTTCAAATTGTGCAACAACGCTGGCGGCGCCGAACCGCCAGCCAATGAAAGATAGACCGCAGTGCCTTGGGCACGCATCGCACCGCCGCGTTCCAGCGAGTGGATCAAATCACACAAGGGCAGGCTCATGGCGGCAAATTTTCCTGCCAAAACCGCTCTCCCGCGCTTCCACGTCAGCATCGTAAGCATCAATGCAGCGCCAATGAGCATGGGCACCCAACCGCCTTGCGCGATTTTGAGCAAATTCGGCAGCACGAAACTCAATTCAATGAGCATGAAGCTGCCGCACACAAGCACCACCTTCCACATCGGCCACAGCCACAGGCGCCTTGCGATGGAACACAGCACCAAAGAAGTAATGAGCATCGTCAAACACACCGCGATGCCATAGGCCGCCGCTAAATTACTGGATGTTTGAAACCCGATGACCAGCGCAATGCTGCCCACCATGATGGCACGGTTGACTTGGCCCACGTATATTTGACCGTGTTCGCTCTCAGACGTGTGCTCAATCGCCAAACGCGGCAAATAACCCATCTGCACCGCCTGCATCGCCAGCGAAAACGCCCCGGATATGAGCGCCTGAGAGGCAATCACCGCCGCCAGTGTGCCCAAAATCACCAGTGGCATCTTGAACCAGACAGGTGCCAATTGGTACAGCGGCGATACCAGCGTCTCCGGCGAGGAATCGGACAAGACCAAGGCACCCTGGCCCAAGTAGTTGAGCAAAAGCGCCGGCAACACCACCGCAAACCAAGCCAGACGGATCGGATTCCGCCCAAAATGCCCCATGTCGGCATATAAAGCCTCGCCCCCAGTGATGCACAGGCACACGCCGCCCAAAGTGACTGCTGAGTCGAACCCATGATGGAATAAAAATTGCACAGCCCACCATGGATTTATGGCCATCAACACCCCGGGATACATCAAAATCCCGCGCACGCCTAACACTGAAATGCTGATAAACCACACCAGAGTGATCGGTCCAAACCAAATCCCCACCCGCCCGGTCCCCCGGTATTGAATCGAAAACAATCCCAACAAAATAGCCACTGTGATTGGCACGATCCAGCTTTCCATGGCCGGTGGCGCAGCCACTTTTAGCCCTTCAACGGCCGAGAGCACGGAAATGGCGGGGGGGATAATCCCGTCGCCAAACAGAAATGCGGTGCCCAGCAAAGCTAAAAGCACCAACACGTAGCTACGGCGGTTCACCGGGCTGCCGACTTTTGTCGTTTGCGGTACGGCCAGTGCCAGCATCGCCAGCAAACCGCCTTCACCATCGTTGTCGGCACGCATCACCACTGAGACATATTTGACCGCGATGAGGCTAAGCAGCGCCCAAATGATCAACGACAGAATCCCCAGCACGTTCGCCGGATTGACATCCACCAATCCGTGGCCGCCGGGCCCGGTCATGCTTTCACGCAAGGCGTACAAGGGACTGGTCCCAATGTCACCGTAAACCACGCCCAAGGCTCCGAGAGCTAGCAGCGCTTTACGACGGGATGTCGATTCTGGGGAATTACTCATGCCGGAGGTTGACGCGGTGTGCTTCTGGTGGAGCAGTCGGGGCGGCAGTCAAATCCCTCCTCAGCACCTTTGCAATCGAAAGTTTTCATAAAATTGACGGTGCTCCACCTACCGAAATGAAAAGAAGGAGACTTAACCACCGAATATTCTCTATCCAAAGTCCGCTAGGATCTCAGACAGCCATTCGTACCACCGCTGTTGACTTGAGTGGTGCAAATGAAACAGGCACAGGCGGCAGGTAGAATGCCCGCGCCGCAAATGATCCAGACTTCCCTGCCCGCTGCCTCTGTTCAAACAGCCACGAGTGCTAGGCACCCAGGATTGGCCATGTCGGCTAGTGTATCGGCTTGGGCTGGGCAGCTTGCCACTCTTCCCGGCTGACTTGACGGGCCTCGTGGATAAATACAAAAACACCCTTCTTGTTGCCTACAATCACGTCGGGCAAATGGTCGCCGTTAACGTCGGCCACGGTGACTTGAGTGCCCACACCGGAATCCGAGTCAATCAGGTAGGGAATGAAATCCACCGACTTGTCAGGATTTCTGACGGTTTTGAACCAATATAACACTGCAGGCGCATTGGGTTCATCGTCGCCAGTGGGACCGTGCGCCCAAAACCGCTTGCCGGTCACAAAATCCATGACGCCGTCCCCGTCCATGTCCACCATTTCAATGGCGTGGGCCTGTGAGAACGAAACGCCGTATTTATTCTCCTGCGGAGTTTTGCCGACGATTGGATGAGGTTTGAACGATATCTGACCATTCTCCCGGATTTGCTCATACCAGACGATGCCGTAGCCATGCGGATTGAGGGTGGTGAGAACGTCGTTGTGGCCGTCGCCATTGAAGTCATAAGCGAACATTTGAGCTCCACCCGCTGTGCCGGATCCCGCAGCGAATGGAAATGGATGCATTTTCCACTCGGGGTCGCCACTGAGCGACGCGGGTTGTTCCCACCAGCCGTTTTGTTCAATAAAATCCGCTCGACCATCGCCATTGATATCGCCAAAGCCCACCCCGTGAGTGTATTTGTGCCATGTGCCCTTGGGCGAAATCGAGTGCCACGTCCACGGCTCGGTCGGATGACTCCAATTGGCTGTCGCGTAGCCAAGAAAACCGTTAGAGTTACAGACCACATCGGGTTTGCCATCGCCATTGATGTCACCAAAGCGCGGCGATTCATTGTCCAGCGTGCTAATCGCCTTGTGTCGCGTCCAGTGTTCCGTGCCATCAGCATTCTTCTTGCCTTGCGGATTTTCGTACCAATAAGCGTCGGCCCCGGGCGTATCATAAACCATAATATCCGCCCAACCGTCACCATTGAAATCATAGACGTATGTTAGGAAATTGTCCGAGTAATCGTTCACATTGCCCTTGGCGCCGCTGTAGCCGGCAAAGGTGAATTCCGTGCCATCGGCTCGTTTTCCCTTGGATGTCTTGGTCGCAGGACGAAATTCATGACGAATCTTGAAATCGGGTCCTTCCCACCAAAAGGGTCCGCCACAAATATCGAGCTTGCCGTCGTGGTTGAAGTCGCCGTAGAAAACGCCTTCGCACCAGAACTCATCGCTCACTTGGATTTTCTTGAAACTGTGCAGCGTGTAGAGCTGAGATTCCACCCCGCTGGCACCCAGCACGGTGGCTAACAATGTGATCAACGCCATGGGGGGGTGAGTCATGGGGGCAGTGTGAATAACGGATCATGGAACACAAGGTGAAAAAATTGACCTAACGACGCTATCCTTTACCTTTTGAGGACTCTAGCGTACCACCTACCCCGGTAGGATGTGTTTGCGATCCGGGTTCAATCTCATTCCACTTCTGTCGTTAGGCCATGCCCCCTGAGCCACCAGTCAATCCCATGCGTCTAGGACGGCGGTGCCGCCGCTGGCTTAAGTCGGTGGGCGCAGGGATGGTGGCACTTTTGTTGATTTGGGGTTGGCTGCCGCGGCCGCAGATCTATCCGCCGGATCTCGGGTGGTCGCGAGTGGTGCGCGATCGCAACGGCACCTTGTTGCATATCACTGCGGCAGCGGATGGCAGATACCGGGTGTGGACCCCGCTTGCCGGCGTCAGCCCGCATTGGGTTCAAGCCACCCTACACAAGGAAGACCGCTGGTTCCGCTGGCATCCGGGTGTCAATCTGCTCGCTCTACTGCGCGCTACCGGCATGGCTCTTTGGGGACATGCTGCCGGAGGAGCCTCCACGCTCACGATGCAAGTTGCCCGCCTGCGCTGGCACCTTGAAACCCGCAGTGTGGCCGGCAAATTGGTGCAAATTGCCCGAGCCTTGCAGCTTGAGCGCCACTACTCGAAGGACCAGATTCTAGAGGCCTACTTCAACCTCGCACCCTTTGGCGGTAACGTCGAAGGCGCAGAGGCCGCTGCCTACTTATGGTGCGGCAGAAATGCCATGCAAATCAGCCAGCGCGAAGCCATCGCCCTGAGTGTCATCCCGCAAAGCCCGGCCACCCGCCATCCCGGCCACCCGCGCGATTCCGACCACATCGCCGCCGCCCAAGGGCGGCTCGCCGGGATGTTAGAGAGGCGGGCGGCCTTGCGCGATGACCCGCTCGGTTCCGGCTTCACGCTGACTCCGCCGGGTCCGCCGCCTCACGAAGCGCCGCACCTTTGCCGCCGCTTGATGCAGGCCAGCGCCGAACGTGAGATTGTCAGCACCCTCGATCTGGGCATGCAGCAGGAAATCCAGCGCGGCATCACCGCCCATGTACAACGCACCAGCGAGCAGGGCATCGTCAATGCCTGCGCCATGCTCGTCCACGCTCCTTCACGCGAGGTCCTC
>JBAXCM010000204.1:0-7927 GCA_037141475.1 Verrucomicrobiota bacterium
TCTGGGAAGGGATTGAGCAGTGGGCTTCGCTGCGGAAACGGGCATACAAGCCGCAATCGAGGGGTTTGCAAGTGTTTTTTTCAATAGCTTTATTTCCTGATAAAACGGTTCTTGTATCCGTGGGGCGGATCGGTTGATCTCTGGTTCACCCGCAACTCATCCCACCCACCGCTGATTTGATGAATAATGACATGGCCAGAATGCAACGCTCGCCGCGGGATGTCGCCCGCTGGCGCAAGGCCCAGGAAAAGCTTCTGAGCGGCCGTCACGCTGCGGCTCTGAGTGATTACCGCGACCTATCGAGCCGGTTTCCCGGGGTGGCCGAGATATGGTTCGAACTCGGCAACGCAGCCTCAGGCAACCTGGATTTTCCACTCGCCAACCAAGCGTATCGGCGGGCCTTGGAACTCGCCCCGGACGACTCGTCGTTGATCTCACTCATCGGTCATCAATTCCAGAGCCTTCGCCAGTTGTCCGACGCCCGGGTCTGTTTTGAGCGGGCCGTCGCCGCCAACCCGGAATCGGTCGATGCCCGCATCAACCTGGCCGTTTGGTTGGAAAAGGACCGTCGGCTGGCCGAGGCATGGGACCAGGTCGAAGCCTGCCGTGCCCGCCATCCCCGCGACGATCAGGCGCGCTATTTTCGCGCCTTCCTGCTCCACCGCCAGAAACTCTCCGGCCAAGCCGAAGTGGAATTGCGCGACTTGATCCGCGACGGCCCGCAATACCCCTACGTCAAATATGCCAGCCGACACTTGCTGGGCGTGCTGCTCGATGAACTCGGCCAATATGACGAAGCCATGACATGGTTGCTAGAGGCCAAGGCCACGTTGCGAACCATCACCGACACAGCCGCGCTGGAACGCGGCTATGACGAGACCGAGCGCAAACGCCTGGATCTGCTGGCGGCCATCACCCCGCAGACGATCCGCCGCTGGCGCGATGAAGCGCCGCCCGCCAGTGAAGATGACTATCAGTTTGCATTTCTGGGCGGCCACCCGCGCAGCGGCACAACCCTGCTGGAGCAAATCCTCGGCACCCACCCGCAAGTCCTCGCCTTCGATGAACCAGACGCCTTCGCCCAGGAAATTACCAGTCAACTCGCCGTGATAGGCACGGCTGCCGGAAGCCCGTTTCGCACGCTCGACGGACTATCAGCCGCTGGCATCGACGACATGCGCCAACGCTATGCGCTTAGCCTGCTGCGCGAGGTGGACGATGCTGGCACGGCTTCAATATTGCTAGATAAGAACCCATCGCCGACATCGTCGCTGCCTATCTGGTTGCGTGTTTTTCCCGAACTCAAGGTGATCATCGCGCTGCGAGATCCTCGTGACGTGGTGATCAGTTGTTTCTTCCTGAATATCATGCTCAATGCCACTAACGTGAATTTCCTCAGTCTTGAGCGCACGGCCAAACACTACGCCGATCTGATGGGCGCCTGGCTGCGGATGCGCGAACTCGGTGGCTTCGAGTGGATCGAGTCGCGCTACGAGGATGTGGTGGCCAACCTCGATGGCGAAGGACGCAAAGTCACCCGCTTCCTCGGCTTGGATTGGGATACCAACCAAGCTCGCTACGATGAGGCCGCCCGTGACAAGATGATCTTCGCCCCGACCTATCACGACGTGACTCGCCAGGTCTATCAAAATGCCGTTGGCAGGTGGCAGCGTTATGCCAGTGCCTTGGAGCCGCTGCACGAGGTGTTAGAACCCTTTTGCCGAGCCTTTGGCTACAGCGGGTGAGATGAGTGAAAGAAGCGCGGCCGTTGGCTCGTTGAGTTCGGCTTGATCCCCAAGCCCGCAGCGCATTCCACAGCGCTTACCCCAAAATATCCCCAGCACCAAGATGAAACGCCCCATGATTTTCCTCGCCAGCGCCTTGCTCGCTGGCATCCCGCCACAAGCTTTCGCGGCCTACACCGGCTGGCAACACACCGGTTCGCTCTATCTGCTCACCACGCCGGAGGGTGCCAATCTGCCCGCCAGTGCTGCAGAGACCGACTTTCCGGTGCTGGTTCGGCTGCGCAAGGAATGGTTCAACTTCAGCCAGGCCATGCCCAACGGCGAGGACCTGCGCTTTGCCACAGCGAGTGGCGCGCCCATCGCCTATCAAATTGAGCAATGGGATACGGGCACCGGCACAGCGAGTATTTGGCTGCGTTTGCCGAGCATCAAGGGCAATGCGCGACAAGAGATCAAGATGCACTGGGGCAAGGCGGATGCGCAGAGTGAATCCAGCGGCAAGGCGGTTTTCAATGAAGCTAACGGTTACCTGAGCGTCTGGCACATGAGCGAGCCGGTAAAGGATGAGTGCGGGACCTTGGAGTCCAAGGACGTGGGAACCACCTCGGGAGCCGGGATGATCGGCACGGCACGGCATTTTGCCGGCCAGCAAGGGATTTTTTGTGGCGAAAACATCACCAACTATCCGGCGGCCGCAAGCCCTCACTCCACTGAACTGTGGTACCGCTCCGATGGTGCTAACATGGACCTCGTTTGCTGGGGACGCGAAGGCACCCCTGCTGGCAAGGTCCGCATGCAGTTGCAGAGCCCTTCCCATATCTACATTGATAGTGACGGCGGCAGCTTCCACGCCACCAGCGTGCTACCAAAATCCGACTGGGTGCAAGTGGTTCACACCTATGACGGGAAGATTGGCCAAGTATATATCAATGGCAAACTCGACGTCCCCTCTCCCACTCAGACGACCATGAAGATTCTCAGCCCGGCGCGTCTGTGGTTGGGTGGTTGGTACAATAACTATAACTTCACCGGCGATATGGATGAGGTGCGCATATCAAAGGTGGCACGCTCAGCCGACTGGGTGAAATTGCAATACGAAAACCAAAAGCCGCTGCAAACATTGGTCGGCCCGCTGGTGCAGCCGGGCAACGCGTTCGCCGTGGCACCGATGCAGCTCAGCGTGCTGGAAGGCAAAAAAGCAACGTTCACCGCGCAGGCTGGTGCTGCCCAAAAAGTCTATTGGACGCTCAAGGCCAATGGCAAGGAAACCCTCATGGCTACCGACGTCTTCACCTACACCTTCGACGCCGGCCGGGTATCCGGCGATCAATCCGCCACCCTTCAGGTTAAGGCAATCTATGCCAATGAAATTAAAACCAAGGACATTCCCATCACGATCAAGGAAGACATCCCCGAACCGGTCTTCACCCTGAAAGCACCCGCCATCTGGGATGGGCGCACGACCTTGGAGGTGCTGCCTGATATCTCTAATCTAGCCGCCATGAAGGCCAAGGGCGCGGGCAACTTGAACGTCTCGTGGAGTGCCTCTGGCATCGCGGTGATCCAGCAAATCGTGCCCGGCAAACTCATTCTCAAACGTGCCCAAAACAGCGGGCAACTGACGCTCACCGCAACCATCGACAATGGCGGCAAGCCAAGCACCCAGACGATTTCCATCAAGGTTAGCGAACCAAAAGCCGATGCATGGGTTGCCCGAAGCCCGGCCAAGGATGAGAAGCCGGAGGATAACCAGTTTTATGCCCGCGATGCGAACAACGAAGGCACGCTCTATTACAATGGCACGCTCGATGAGGCTGCGGACTCGGTGTATCTCAAGGTGTATGCCGACGACAAACCATTCAAGGGAGAAGCCAGCAAACTGGGATCAGATAAGTCATATAACTTTGCTGTGAAGCTCAAACCGGGCTTGGTCAAATACAAGGTTGAATTTGGCAGTAAACGCGGCAACACCGAAAAACTCCTGCAGACAGTCACCAATATCGTCTGCGGCGATGCCTATATCATCCAAGGTCAATCTAACGCCTTGGCCACCGATACAGGCGAGAAGTCCCCGCCGGAAACCAACGAGTGGATCCGCAGTTATGGCCGGCCGGAAGGCAATGCCACCGACGCCCCGGCTCACTTGTGGTGTCTCCCCGTCTGGAAGGCCGAAAAAGGTGAAAAGGCTGAGCTGGGATACTGGGGCATGGAACTGGCCAAGCGCTTGGTCGCCAGTAACAAAATCCCGGTTTTTATCATCAATGGAGCTGCCGGAGGTACCCGCATCGACCAACACCAACGCAATGAAGCAAACCCGGCTGATCTAACGACCATCTACGGCCGCACGCTGTGGCGTGTCCAACAAGCGAAGCTCACCCATGGCATCCGTGGCATTTTGTGGCACCAGGGCGAGAACAACCAAGGGTCGGCGGCTCCCACCGGTGACTACGATTGGAAGTCCTATGAGGCCTACTTCATCGCCTTGTCGGCAGCTTGGAAACAAGACTGTCCCAACCTGCAACATTACTATGTTTTTCAAATCTGGCCTAACGCATGCAGCATGGCCGGCAATAGCGGCGGCGGCGATATGATCCGCGAAGTCCAACGCAGCCTGCCACGCCTGTTCTCCAACCTCAGCGTCATGTCCACACTGGGCATCAAGCCACCCGGCGGCTGCCACTTCCCGCTCGTCGGTTGGGCGGAATTCGCACGCCTCATCCAACCACTCATCGAGCGCGACAATTACGGCAAGAAGGTCGCTGAGTCGATCACGCCGCCAAATCTCAAACAGGCGGCCTATGCCAGTGCGGCGAAGGATGCTATCACCCTTGAGTTTGATCAACCGGTGCTCTGGATGGATTCCCTGGCCGGCCAGATCTATCTCGATGGTGGCGGCAAGGACAAGGTTGCCTCCGGCAGCGTCAAGGGCAACGTGCTAACATTAAAGTTGAAAGCCCCGGCAACGGCTCAACGCATCACCTATCTCAAGGAAAGTGCTTGGAGCCAAACCGACCTCATCATGGGTGCCAACGGGATTGCCGCGCTCACCTTTTGTGATGTGCCGCTGGGCAAGGGTCAATGAGGCCAGGAAGACCGGGCGTTAAGCAGCCTAGTGTGCCACGTCGGGCCGGACCTTGGCGGCTAACAACTTATATCCTTCGGCGTTGAAGTGGAGTTTATCGGCGAGGAACAATTCTGGGCGGGGTTGACCGTCGGCACCCAGCGGCAGGTCAAACGTCTCGATGTATCGCAGGTGGGGTTTGCCTTGGATGAACTTTGCGGCAAGTTGGTTGAGCGCCTTTTCGCGGTCCTTTTGCTGCCAGCGTGCAATGCTCGGGCTTAGAGAGATGAAGATGATATCAGTTTCGGGAAGTTTGGCGTGAACCGTCGCCACAAATTCCTTGAAGTCGTTAAATACCGCTTCGACGTCGCGGCCACGCCATAGGTCGTTGCCGCCGGCGCGCAGATAGATGGCCCGCGGTGCATATGGGAAAACGACCCGAGGCGCAAAATGGGTGGCATCCATGATCTCGGACCCGCCAAAGCCGCGGTTGATCACCGGCACCGGCGCAAAGTCCTCCGCCAAACTCCCCCACATCCGAATCGTCGAGGAACCAATGAATAATACCGCTTTCTGCGGCGGCGGCTTGACGCCATCAGCCCGCTCGAAAGCCGCCATTTCCGCTTCCCATACCGAGAAATCGTGCTCGCCAGGTGCCGCCCAAGCGGTCTGCCGACAGCATCCTAGCAAAACAATCAAGGCGATAACAAGCAGGCGGGAACGCGGCGTCATGAGGATTTTGTAGAGGAATGCGGTTGCGGGTGTCAAGTGCAGACGTCAGATGTTACTTGCCTGCGACTCTTGCCTCGGGGCTTGCCTGGATCGTGAGGGCAGGCCATGGTGTGCGGCGGGATGCGATTTGTAATTCTTGGTAGTGGCAGCAGTGGCAATGCGGCATTGGTCGAGTGCGGCGGACTGCGATTCATGATCGACGCGGGATTGAGCGCCAAGCAACTCAGCCTGCGGCTGGCTCAAGTGGGCGTCGCGGCGGGCTCACTAGACGGCATTTTGCTGACTCACGAGCACGGCGACCACGTTCGAGGGCTGAAAGTATTTTTGAAACAGAACCCAGTGCCTGTGTATGCGACGGCGGCCACCGCGCAGGTGGTGCGGGAGGCTGGCATCCAAGGCTGCCAATGGAAGGTGTTTGAGGCCGGACGCTCGTTCGTCGTCGGTGGTGTTACCATCGATTCGTTCACCATCCAACACGATGCGGTCGATCCCGTCGGCTTCGTCATCCACCATTCCTCCAAACGCCTCGGCGTCCTCTCAGATACCGGCTTCGTCACACGCAACGTCACGGACAACCTGCGCGACCTCAATGGCTTGTTTGTCGAGGCGAATTATGACGAGGCATTGCTCGAAGCGGACACCAAACGGCCGTGGCCGACGAAGCAACGGATCAGCTCGCGACACGGCCATTTATCGAACACGCAAGTGATCGATCTGGTGAGGGAGATTGCCCATCCGGCGCTGGTGCGGGTGGTATTGGGGCATTTGAGTGCGGATTGCAACGGGCCGCAATTGGCGCTGGGTTTGCTGCGCGAGTGTCTGACTTCGCTTGGCCACGTGCAAACTCAAATCCACTGCGCGAGTCCCAGCGAGCCGAGCGAATGGTTCTCGCTGTAGGTCCTGCTACTGATGATCGGGCTTGTTCAGTTTGGCCATGATCCGTGCCAAGTCGGTCTTGCGATCTGCAGCGGGAGGGCCGTCCATGTTGAGAAATTCGGCGGCTTCACGATAGTTGCCGGCTATTTCCAGGACCAAGCCTTTGGCATGATGGAAAATCATCCAGTGAATCTTGTGTTCCACCGGATCAATCTTCAAGGCGTGCATATAGGCCTCCAAACGGTCGATTTCCATGAGGCCGTCCCGTGGTGAGAATTGCTGGGCGAGGGCTTGGGCGTAGAGCCCGCCACAGCCGACTTCGGCCAAAGCGAAGTGGCCGCTGGGCAATTCCCGACGCGGTGCGAGGCGGCGGTTTTCCGACATAAATGCCTCCCTGACTTTTTGAAATTCATTTTGCTGGCGATGAATGACTTGCTGCCAGCGAGCGGCCTCGAGGTCGTTGCGTTGCAATATCCAGATGGCCCGGGCTTGGCTCGGGTTCTGGTGGAGCACATCGGCCATCAAATCGTTGAGGTCATGAAAGAGGAACGAGCGCTTGGCCGACATCACGGCAAACACCGCAATGAGCAAGGCAGCGGGAATGAGCGGCGGGCAGCGCAAGAAGGGACGCCACTCGCCTGCCAGCAGCATCGCGCCAACGGCGTCAAGGCGCGGGAGGTGATGAAGATGGGTCCGCCAAACACTCGCCAGCAGTATCGCTACGCCGAGGCAAAACCACGGCAGTCCCGGATAGATGCGGTATTCAGGCATGAACTCGGGAATGAAATAGAGCACGCGCATCAGCATCGTGGCCACAAACAGGAAGAAGCACACACCGATGAAGCGGGTGGACTGGCGCCAAGCCAGCGCCAGTGACGCGCCGGCGAACATGAGCGTGCCAAGGGCGGCCCACTGCGCGGTGGTATCGGCGATGCCAAAGAAAATGCCTGGCTGCACCAAGGTTTCCTCGATGTGATGGTCGGCACTCAGATGGATCGGCAACACACTGCGCCAGGCAAATTCCCAAAATACCCGGCCGATCGTGTAGGCATGCCCAATCACCCGCGGCTCGGACCATCGGGCAGCTCGTGCGAACATGCCGGTTTGCCACAGGACCAAGATGCCCACCAGCACTAACAATCCGCCCATCCAGGCCCGTTTGCGAACCTCCTTCCAATGTTCCGGCTTGAGAAATGCCAGGCCGATGACGGAGGTCATTAGGACAGCATGCATGAACCCCGGACCTTTGGAAAAACTAGCGCCGACAATGCATAGCACACATCCTAACAGGCATCTCCAAGTGCCGCCATGCATCGCCCGGAACAAGGCCCAAGCGGCAAGCAGCGAAAACAACGACACCCAGGCGAGGTCCTGTGTGCGGGCATAATTGGGAATCTCACTGGCCAGCGGATGCACCGCAAACAACATGGCGGCAAACCAGGCAATTTGCCCGGCGGCTTGCCCGGCGGCTTGCCCGGCGGCTTGCCCGGCGGCTTGCCCGGCGGCTTGCCCG